>CAIUAC010000869.1 GCA_903896985.1 uncultured Sandaracinus sp. | reverse complement strand
GCCTCCGCGACTACGAGAGCAGCGGCGACGTCGGCGCGCAGGGGCTGATGCTGCGCGACTCGGGGTGGCACGTGCTCGTGCTGCTCGATGGGCAGGTGATGAACGCACAGGACACCGGCAGCGTCGCGGTGCACGAGGGGCTCGGGGTGCCGCTCGAGGCGATCGATCACCTCGAGGTCGTGCTCGGCGCGGGCTCGGTGATGTACGGCTCGAACGCGATGCTGGCGGTCGTGCACATCTTCACGCGGCGCGCGGCGGACGCCCCGGGCGTGCACGCGACGGCGGAGCTGGGGCTGGCGCCGCCGAGCGGCACCGACGGGCAGCCGACGACGCTCGCGCGCGACGGCGACCGCGTGGGGCTGCGCTACCGGCTCGGCGTCGGCTTCGCGCGGGAGTTTCGCGTCCGCGGCTCCGAGGCGGAGTTCACCGTGCGGGCGGAGTGGCTCGAGGAGCTCAGCAACTCGTACCGCGTGCCGCGCTTCACGAGCGGGCAGCTCCGTCCCGACGAGACGACCTGGGGCGGCGCCGCGCACCACGCGCTGCAGGCGCCGAGCGTCGTCGCGGCGCTCGAGATCGGGCAGTTCAGGCTGCAGGTGCAGGCGAGCCACCTCGCGCGGGAGATGCCGCTGGTCGGGCTCTTCGATGACCCGCGGGCGCTCGAGGAGCGGAGTCAGCTGCACGTCAGCCTGCGGCACGCGGCGCTGCTCGACGCGCACGCCGCGCTGACGACGCGCCTCTACGGCGACCTCAGCGACTGGTCCGAGACCTCGGACTGGACGTCCTGGTGCCTGCCCGGGCAGCTCGATGGCTGCGCCGTCGCGATGCGCAGCCGCGGGCGCTCGGCGGGGCTCGAGCAGCAGCTCGCCGTGGACTGGGCCCTCGACGGCGCGCTCGTGACGACGCTCGGCTACGACGTCCGGGGGCGCGACGCGACCTCGCGCCCGGCGGACTACGTCGACCTCGTGACGGGCGCGCCGCCGGCGACGACGCGCCTGCCGTACTCGCACGAGGTGAGCGCGCTCGGCGCGGTCTTCGCGCAGCAGGTCTGGGAGCCGGTCGAGTGGCTGGCCCTCAACGGCGGGGCGCGCCTCGACCTCGACGGCCTCTTCGGCGCGCGCCTCTCGCCGCGGCTCGCCGCGACGGTCACACCGGCGGAGGGGACGTCCATCCGCGCGAGCTACGCAGAGGCGTTCCGCGCGCCGACCGCGTTCGAGCTCGACCAGCTCGATCCGACGTACCGCGTGCGGGCGCCGCAGCTCGCGCCCGAGACCGCGCGCACGGTGGAGCTCGAGTGGCAGCAGCGCGTCGGCTGGGCGTCGTTCTCGCTGCGCGGCTTCCTCTCGTTCTACGAGGGCTTCATCGACACGCGCCCGGCGACCGCGGAGGAGTACGCCGCCGCGCTCGCGAGCGGCGACCTCGACGCGTCCGCAGTGCTCGATTGGGTCGTTCGCTGGGACAACCTCGACGCGCTGCGCTCCGCGGGGGGCTCGCTCGCGTTCACGCTAAGGCCGACGCGGGGGCTCGTCGTCGGGGGCAGCGTGATGCTCGCGGACACGCGGATGGACGGGCAGGCCGTGCCGCTCGTGCCGCTCTGGATGGGCAACGCGCGCGTCGCGTACACGTTCGTGCCGGACGGCGCGACCCTCGCGCTGGTGTCGTCGTTCTCGGGAAGGCGCATCGCCTACGCGGACTTCGAGACGATCGGCACGCATTACGCGGGCGCGCAGCTCGACCTCCGAGCGACCTTCACGGCGCCGTTCCCGGGGGTCCCCGGGCTCAGCCTGCGAGCCGCCGTCTCCTACGCGGTGAGACCGCTCCTCCCGTATCTGCTCGCCGCGCCGACCTCCGACGACCCGGACGCGCGCGCGGTGCTCACTCCAACGTCGAGCGCCCTGAGCGGGCTCGTGGGGCTACAGCTTGACCTCGACCCCTGAGCGCCGCGCCCCAGCGCCCGCGGTCGAATCGCCCGCGCCCGGCGCTGGGCGAAAAAGGCGGAGTCCATGTAGGTTATGTGGGCGCCACCGCAGAAATACGGCGTCGCGCTGCGCGTTCAGGCTACTCACGAGTCCCCATTCGGTTACCGTCTACCCCATGCGACCCGGACGGGAGGACGGTGGCATACGTGAGTAGCCTGGCGCGACGCGCTCTGGCGCTCGTGTGCGCAGCGTGCCTGCTGCTCGCCGCGGTGGGCGCGGGGGCCGACGAGGTCACCGTGCCGGTGAACCTGCAGGTCGAGCTGCTCGGGCGGATCGTCCGGTACGAGCGCACCTTCGCCGCCGAGGCGACGCCCATCACGCTCCTCGTCGTCAGCCGCACGAACGCGCCCGAGTGCGTGCGCGTCAGCTCGCAGCTCACCGCAGAGCTGCGCCGAGCCGGGCGCATCGGCGGGCGCGCGCTCACCGTGTCGACCGCCGCGTACACGACCCCGGCGGCGCTGCGAGCGCAGGTCGGCACCTCGCACGCGCGGCTCGTCTATCTGGGCGCAGGGCTCGGGCGCGACGTCCCGGCGATCGCGACGGCGCTCGCGGGGGCCGGCGTCATCACCGTCGCGGCGGTCGGAGCCGACGTCGACCGCGGCGCCGTCGTCGGCTTCGAGCTCGTCTCCTCGCGCCCGCGGATCGTC
>CAIUAC010000868.1 GCA_903896985.1 uncultured Sandaracinus sp. | reverse complement strand
GATGATGAGGACGTAGAACGCCGTGAACGCAGCAGCGCCGCCGGGGCCCGCGAAGATCAGGCCGAAGTAGACAGGCGCCGGGAGCGCGAGCTCCCACTTGGCGTCCCAGAGCGCGGCCATCGCCTCGCGCATCTCGAACTTCGAGCGCGGGACCTTGTGCCGGATGCCGATGAAGATCGCGTAGAACGCGAGCAGCACGATGATCAGCAAGCCGGGCGCGATGCCCGCGATCGCGAGCTTCGAGATCTCGACCTTCTCTTGACCGGGCGCAGGCTCCTGGAGGCCGGCGACGATGCCGTACACGATCAGCGGCAGGCACGGGAAGAACGTGATGCCGAGCGCGCCGCCGGTGGTCACGAGGCCGAGCGAGTAGCGCTCCGGGTACTTGTCGCGGAGCAGCGCGGGGAAGAGCAGCCCGCCGATGGCGACGATGGTGATGCCGCTCGCGCCGCTGAAGACGGTGAACAGCGCCGACGCCACGATGCAGACGATGGCGATGCCGCCCGGCAGTGTGCCGAGGAACGCGCGAGCGACGCGGACGAGACGCTGCGCCGTCTTGGCCTCGCTCATCAGGTAGCCAGCGAGCGTGAACACGGGGATCGTCGGCAGCGCGCTCATGCGCGCGAAGTGCGAGCCGAGCACGTCCTCGACCGCCTGCGAGAGGCTGAGCGCAGGGATGTCGGCGCCGCCGTGCAGCCACAAGAAGAGCGCGAGGCCGCCGAGGAACGTGAAGAGCGGCGCGCCGATCAGGGCCATGCACGCGAAGAACGCGACGCCCGCGCCGACCGGCACAGACTTGATGTTGAGAATGCCGTACCACGCGAGCGCGAGCACGATCGCCACGCCGAGGAACGCGACCAGCAACTCCACCGGCTTCGCGTCGACGAGGGGCTTGTCGGTGTTCGGGACCGGCGCAGCGAGCCAGCTTTGCTTGGAATTTGCCCGGTTACGCCAGCGGAGCACGAGCGGAATGCCGAGCGACAGGATCGCGATGGACACCACGATCGCGATCGGCGCCGCGATGGTGCTCCGGGCCGCACCGAGCACGACCGCCACGAGCGCGACCATCGCGATGATGATCTCAGGGGCGTTCGCCTGGGACACCGGCGCGACGCGCGTCTCGAGCTCGGCCGGGAGCGGCGCGTCGGCGGGCGGGCCCTCGTCGGCGGGCTTCGTCGCGTCCTCGGGCTCCGCGTGATGGACGCGCGTCGAGTCTGACGCGGGCTCGATCGGCGAGTGCGCCGTGCCGCCGCGGTACGCCGCCAGGAACTCGTGGAAGCCGTGCAGCAGCAGGCGCAGCCCGATCAGCACGAAGCCGAACGGGATGACGAAGTGGTACTCGTACGAGCGGTCGACGCGCGCATCCGCGATGCCCTCTTGGACGTTCGCGCGCACCTGCTCGGTCACCGCCGCCGCTTGCTCCGTCAGCGCCTGAAACACGCCGCGCGCCAACGCGAACGCGACGACCGCGCCGAGCGTCGCGGCGACCGCGACCGTCACACGGCGCGCTCGGTCTGGCAGAAGTCGCCCGATCGCGTCGATGGCGAGGTGCCGACGTCCGCGCGTCGCGAAGCTCGCGCCGAGGAACGCAGCCCAGATCGTGCCGTTCATCAGCAGGTCGCCCGCGCCTTGCGCGAACGTCACCTGAATGCCCGCCATCGACTGCAGGGCGCCTGCGATCGTGTCGAGCACGGCCGCGAGCACCATCACGATGACGATGACGACGCTGAGCGAACTCTCCGCCAGCAGGATGCCCCGATCGAGGACATCGAGCGGCCTGAGGAACGGTGCGGGCTTTGCGGTCGGGGCGGCTCCAGCCATCGGGTGTAGGCTTTCTCCGGGGACGGAAAAACGAATGCGCGGCGCGGGTCCCGTGACGGCCAAGCCGTGTCGGGCGCTCTGCGTCGCGCATCGTACTGAAACCGCTGCCCTATCGGTGCGTAAATCGCCGCCGACTCAGATGACGCTGCGCGTCACCTGCTTTCGAACGCTCAGTGCGCGTAGGTCGCGACGCGCGCGACGAGCGCCGCGTCGGCGATCTGCCCGGTGAGGCGCTGCCGCACCTGCGCGCCGAGCGCCTCCCAGAGGGCCTTTTGGGCCGCCGTGATCGGCACCGCGATGATCCCGCGTGAGGCGATGGTCGTGAGCGCGGTCCGCTCGTCGTTGCGCAGGTTGCGGCGCGCGAGCGCGTGGAACTGCTCGCCGGTCTCGGCCAGGATCGCCTGGTTCTCCGGGGTGAGCGCGTCCCACTTGGCCTTGGACATGATGGTGCCGCCGAGCACGATCGAGAGCGGCGAGTCCATCATATGCGTCAGGCGCGAGCACCACTGAAGCTGCACGCACGGCACGGGCGGCGTGATGAGCGTGTCGACACGGTTGGTCTGGAGCGCACCGAGCACCTCGGGAAGCTGGAGCCGCACCGGGTTCGAGTGCACGAGCGTGTACAGCATCGGCAGCACCGAGTCGTCGCGCCACGCGAAGGGCTTGCGCGTCGCGAGGTCCGCCGGGACGTGGATCGGAGCGGTCGAGAAGAGCCGCGCCTGGCCGACGTCGGCCCAGCCGAGGAGCTTGAAGCCAGCGCCCGCAAAGCCGGTGTCCATCTCGGCGCGCATGCCGTCGCGCGCATGGTCGAGCTGCTCGTAGCTGCGCAGGATGCCGGGCATCTGGAACACCAGCGCCGGGCGGAAGACCTGCCCGAGCCCGACGGCCGTGACGCCGCCGCCATCGATGCGCCCGTTGCGGATCTTGCGAACGACCTCGCCCTCGTCGCCCTGCACGCCGCCCGAGTAGAAGCGGAGCGTCAGCGTCTGGTTCGAGCGGCGCCGCACCTCACGGGCCCAAGAGTCGTAGACGCGCATCCACGTCGAGCCTGGCGGCGCGAGCGTCGCGAAGGAAAGGGTCGTGGTGGGCGGCGTCTGCGCGGAGGTCGCGCCATTCCCTACGATCCCGGCGAAAGCGAGGGCGAGGGCCCAAACAGCGAGTCTTCTCATTCGATCATCTCCTCGTGAGGCCATGGACGGCTTGGGGCTGCGCGCATTCAGAGCCTGCGATATTCGCAGCTTTGCCGGCGTTCGGAAGCGTGTTTCGGATTGTAGCGACACGCTCAGTGCGTGGTGGCGGGCGCGGCGTGCGCGGGGCGCGTGCCGTGCGCCGGGCGCGTCGGGGTCGTCGGCGTGGCCGGCGTCGCGGGCACCTCAGGCGCGGTCGCGACCGCAGGCTCGGGCGTCACGGGCTCCGGCGTAGGCGCCGTCGCCTCGCCGCCTTCGAGCACGGTGCAGCGGCGGTTGAAGTCCTCGAACGACTCGTTCCCACCAGGCTCGTCGCAGCTGCCCTGCGGCTGCGCGGCGGGCGCCTCACCAGCGACCGGCTCGAAGAACTCGTCGATGCGCCCGAGGTAACGCGCGGCGCGGCGCTGCGCGAGGATGTTCGGCAGCCGACCGTCCGGGTCGATGTCGCCGGCGTCGATCACCTCCTGCAGCAGCGCCCGGTAGAGCGCGCGGTCCTGGAGCGCGACGGCGACGAGCTGAGCCTCGGTGACGAGGAAGAGCAGGTTCTTGCGCTGCGTGAGGCGAATGGCCTCCTCGAACTCAGTCTTGGCGACCTCGGGCTGCCCACCGACCGCGGCCGGAATCGTCGCGAGCAGGCCCGCGTGCAGCGCGATGGGCGCGTAATTGTAGTAGCTGCGATCGAGCTGGAGGATGCGGTTCGAGAGCTCGCGCACGAATTCGAGATCGGCGACCGCGTTCATCTGATTGCGGTTGACGCCGATGTAGCGCGCCCAGTTGTAGGCGCACCAAAAGAGGATCGGCGCTTGGTCGGCGTCATCGAACGTCGCGAGATAGCGCTTCCACGAGTCGATGCCGCGCGAGTACGCGCCCTGCGCGCCGCCGTCCTCGTCGTTCCAGATCGTCATCATCTCCATCGAGACTTCCTTGCCGCGCGCGTAGGCCATCGACGCGCGGGACCGGAAATGCTCGACCTGGGCTTGATCGTCGAGGACCGCCGCGGCCTCCATGTGGTCCTCGAGGAACGCGTAGCCATACGAGCCGTAGCTGCGTCCGAGCAGCGCGCGGAGGTCGGCGTCCTCCGGCTTGATCGACATCACGCCCTCGAGCTGCGAGATCGAGCCTGGCATCGCCCCTTCGGCGAGCTCCGGGTCGTGGTAGCGCTGGATCGCGGGCGCCGCGCGTACGAAGACCTTGATGGTCGAGCCGGCCGCGAACGCGGCCATGTCGCAGCCCGCCAAGGCGAGCACGGCGACAGCGAGGGTCATTCCGAGAATACGGTTCATAGGACCCGGTGCGTATCCTGTCGTGGGAGCCGGTGTCAACGGCCGACGCGCACGCCGGGGCCGTTTCGAAAGCCGCGAGGGAAGGGGCTGAGGCAGGCGAGACCACCTGCAGATGGGCGAGGACCGCTCGAAGCGTGGTGTCTCGATTCTGAGACTGGGTGGGGGCGAGGCAGCCCCCTGAGCAGCCGTCGAGGGGTCTTCGCGGCCCCGGCTAGCTCGTCACTCTCGCCCTCGACTCGCCCTCCGCCCAATTGCCGAACCCGGGCCCACGGTTGACGGAGGTGGGGCTTCGGAGTAGAAACGCGCGCCCTGCCCGCTCCACAGGGGGCTTTCGGTGTTCGCTGCGCCTCATCCGGAGGAGCAGAGCGCCGGCGCAGTGACCGGTCGCCGTGTCGCTGGCACCCAGGCGGTGTGGCCCCGATTCGAGAGGATTCCCCGTGCTGCTGACGATCGTCGAGCTCCTTACCTGGCTACAGCCCGAAGCAACCGGCGGTGGCGGCGGTGGTGGTGGCGGAGGCCCCGCTGGCCCTGCCGGCTGCATGGGCGGCTCGTCGCAGCTGATCCTGCTGCCCGTGATGTTCGCCGTCTTCTATTTCATGCTGATTCGCCCCCAGCAGAAGAAGCAGCGTGAGGCCGACGCTCTGCTCAAGAGCCTCAAGCGCGGTGACAAGGTGCGCACCTCGAGCGGCATCCGCGGCGAGATCGCGGAACTCACGGACAACGACGTGAACCTGATCGTCGCCGACCGCGTGAAGATCAACGTGCTCCGTTCGCACATCGCCGGGCTCGAGACCGCCCCGGTGACCGTCGAGGCGAAGGACAAGGAAAAGAAGTCCGACGACAAGTCGGACAAGGCCAAAAACGGGTAGCGCTCCGCTGCGTCGGCCGACGACGCGCGCGACTCAAGACACTCATCGCTTACCCGAGAACTCGAGCCCGAGATCTTCTGAGAGGACCGCATGGACAGGGGTTGGTATCTCCGCTTCGGCATCTTCGCGACACTCCTCGTGTTCGCAGCACTGGCCCTCTGGCCGAGCATGGACCGCTGGGTCCCCGCGCCTCGCTGGGTGAAGAAACACTTCAGCGGCCTCATCGCACCCGGACTCGACATCCGCGGCGGGCTCCGGCTCGCCTACGAGGTCGAGGTGGACGAGGCGATCCGCGACATGCGCGATCGTCGGGCCGACCAGGTCTCGGACGAGCTCTGCCGCTCGCTCGGTGTCTGCTCGAGCGACGAGCCCATCACGCGCGAGCAGCGCGACCGGCTCCGCCAGAAGGTGACCGTCCACAACGTCGGTGACCGCGCCATCGCGGTGACCTTCGTCGCCGTCGCGGACGCCGCCAAGGTCAATCAGGCGTTCATCGACAAGCTCGCCGACGTCCGCGAGACGGCCCGCGAGGGCCGGACCGTGACGCTCGAGATGCGCGCCGACCGCCTCGAGAACATCCGCGATCTCGCGGTCGAGCAGGCGAAGCAGACCGTCTCGAACCGCATCGACGAACTCGGACTCCGCGAGACGAACATCACCTCGCGCGACAACGACATCATCATCGAGATCCCGGGCGCCGACGAGAGCGCGTTCAACCGCATCCGCAGCATCATCAGCCAGACGGCGCGGCTCGAGTTCAAGATCGTCGACGACGACTCGACCTACGTCGGGGGGCTCTCGGACCTCCCGGAGGGGATCACCCGCGGCAGCGAGCAGGTCTCCGCTGGCACGTCGCGCCCGTCCGTGGTCGTGCAGTACCTCACCGCCGAGGGTACCGGCGCACGCGAGAAGCTCGCCGCGTACGTGGCGACCCTCGAGGCAGCCGACGGCTTCCCCGAAGGGCGCACGCTCGCCCTCGGGAAGCTCGAGCGCGAGGACACGCGCCGCTCGAAGAACCGCAACGCTCGCACACCGGCCGTCGAGGCGTGGCGCACCTACTTCATCTACAGCCGCGCGGACGTCAGCGGTGAGATGATCGAGGACGCGTTCGTGGCGAACGACCCGCAGACCAACAAGCCCTACGTCTCGCTGCAGTTCAAGCGCGGCGCGGCAGGCGCGGACGTGTTCGAGCGCCTCACCGGACAGAACGTGAAGCGCCGCTTCGCCATCGTCCTCGACGACCGCGTCGAGTCGGCGCCGGTGATTCAGACGCGCATCGGTGGCGGTCGCGCGCAGATCACGCTCGGCGGGATGCGCGACTACCAGTCGGTGATGGGCGAGGCTCGTGACCTCGTCGTCGTGCTCAAGGCGGGCGCGCTTCCCGCGCCGATTCGCCCGAGCAACGAGCAGCTGATCGGGCCGACGCTCGGCCAGGACGCGATCACCAAGGCAGCGTGGGGAGCCCTCGCGAGCATCTTGCTCGTGGCGCTCTTCATGGGTGTCTACTACCAGCTCGGCGGCGTGATCGCCGACGTGATGGTGAGCGCGAACCTGCTCTTCATCTTCGCCGCGCTGGCCTTCTTCGAGGGTACGCTGACGCTGCCGGGAGTCGCCGGCATCGCGCTGACGGTCGGTATGGCCGTCGACGCGAACGTGCTGATCAACGAGCGTAT
>CAIUAC010000867.1 GCA_903896985.1 uncultured Sandaracinus sp. | reverse complement strand
CTGCGACGGCGTCGACGACGACTGCGACGGCAGCGTCGACGAGGAGTACGCGCCGACCGCGACGACGTGCGGAGCCGCCGAGTGCGCCGCCGTCGGCGAGCTTCAGTGTCTCGACGGCGCCCTCACCGACACCTGCGCCGTGACCCCGTTCTGCGCGTGGAGGGCCGCGCTGCCGACGGAGCCCTATGCCGCCCTCGCCGACGTCATCGCCGAAGACCCGTGCACCTTGGCGACGTTCGACCGCGAGAAGTGCGACTACTACCAGGCGCAGCTCGACTCGCTCCTCGCGCACAACACGCAGCCGCCCGGCTGCGGCGAGGCGTCGTGGGTCACCGACCCCGCTGGGCTCGGCGCCGCGCAGCTCGCCCTCCCCGCCGCAGAGCGGCACTTGCTCTTCGTCGACGCCTGCAACCCGCGCTGCACCGACGGCGCCGCGGCGGAGGCGTTCGCCGCGTGGGACCCGGCCGCGCAAGCGGTGCGCCGCGCCCGCGCCACGGACCCCGCGACGCCGGCGTGCTCGATCGCCGGCGTAAGCGCGACGGCGGTGCGGACCGGCGATCGCGTGCTCATCCGCCGCGGGCTCGTGCAGCACTTCAGCGTGGACACCGGCGCTGACTCCTATGTGTGGACGCAGCTACTCCTCGGCATCTACGGCGCGACCCCGGCGCAGGAGATCGCCAACTTCTCGGTCGAAGCCTATCCAGGCGACACCGGGCTCGTGACCCTGCAATTCGCGCGCACGCTCGTCGGCCGCACGAGCACGGGCCGCTCGCTGATGGTCGGGCGAGACACGACCGACCCGGAGTATCCGCAGCTCTCCAACGGGGTCGGGAATGCCTATGCGCTCTACGCGTATGGCATTCGAAATCTCGCGATCCGCGGCGTCCGCTTCGCCGGCGCATATCACCACGACGGTTCGCGCGCGCGCGTGCCCTCGTGGGTCCCGCAGGGCTGGTACTACGGCCTCGCCGCGCAGCTCTACGTGCACGATCTGGACCTCGAGGACTCGGAGTTCGTCTACTCGGAGGCCTTCGAGCGCGCCATTCCCCACATGGCCTGCGACTCGACGGCGGGCCCGACGGCGTGCGACCCAATCGTGCTCGACAACGGCGTCTCGATCGGTCGCTGCGACCCGAACGTGCCGAGTCGGTTCACGACGCCCTGCGCGGCGGGGCCCGGCGTCGCCACCGTCACCCTGCGCGCCTCGGTCCCCGGGACGCTCACCTTGCGGCACAGCAAGGTGATCGGCGCGCGGGCGATACCCGCCCTCACGGAGTCGTCCTACTACACCTCTCGCGGCGACTTGGCGGGCGTGACGCAAGACGCCTTCGGCGTCGAGGCGCAGCCGAGCCAGATGGAGATCGTCGACAGCTACCTCGCGGACGCGGGCCATTTCCTCGTCGCTCTGTGGCCGAACGCGTGGGTCCACGACAGCGTGTTCCGCAATCGACTGCACAGCTCGCTCGCGCTGAACGGCGACGCGATCGTCGAGGGCAATCTGTTCTACGACAGCGGGCGGGCCGCCCCATGGAACCCGGCCAACGTCTTCCAAGGCACGGCGGACCGGTCGCGGATCGACGGAAACAAGATGTACGTGTCGGGCCCCGGGATGGGGGCGTTCGGGCTCTACACGGCCGTCGACGCGACGATCTCCCACAACGTGTACTTCGACGACTCGGGCGCCGGAGGCTCGTTCGTCGCCCTCGCCGCGGCGGCGGGCACGGGGATGATCAACCTCGAGGTGACAGGCAATCTCGTGTTCGGCGTCAATGGCTACAAGGGCCCCGACGTGGGCGCGATCGTCAGCCTCATCGACTTCAGCGGCGAGGCCACCTACACGCCACCGACGCCGCCGACGTACCTGACGTACTCGCGCTTCGCCGAGAAGAACGTCCGCTTCGCCGACAACCGGGTGATCGTGACGGCGACCGAGAGCAAGCTCGTCGGACTCAAGGTCTTCCGAGGCAGCGACGGCG
>CAIUAC010000866.1 GCA_903896985.1 uncultured Sandaracinus sp. | reverse complement strand
GGCTCGATCGGCGACGCGAGCACCGGCGCGACGAGCGCGGGGGTCGCAGCGGCGCCGCCATCGCGGGTCACGGACACGCCGCCATCGACGGGCGCCGAGGCGCCCGCATCGGGCGACGCTTGCGCGGAAACGGGGGAGGCGAACTGCGCGGAACAAGAGGCGAGCGCGACGACGAACGCGGCCCGCCGAAAGCAGGGAGTCATCGCGCCTGATGTTCGTTCCGAACGGCCGAGCGTCAAGGGCCGCGCGCCAGAGAAAACGCTTCTTCACACCTCTGCGCCCCCGCGGACGCCCCGGCGCGCGAGCCTCGCGGCTACGCCTTGGTCTTGCTGTACGGGTGCCGGACGTCGACGCCGCGCACCATGTACACGACCATCTCGGCGATGTTCGTGGCGTGATCGGCGACGCGCTCGGTGTACTTCGCGCACGACGCGACGGCCATCGCGGGCTTGACCTTCTCGGGGTTCGCCGAGATGAACGTGAACGTCGCGCGCATCGTCTCGCCGTAGAGCGCGTCGACGGCGTCGTCGGCGGCGAGCACGTGCTCCGCCTTGATCGGGTCCTCCTCGACGAAGGCGTCGAGGGCCTCGTGCAGCATCGTCGCGGCGGCGTCCGCCATCTCGCCGAGGCGCGACGACGTCGAGGGCAGCTTCACCTCGTTCGCGAGCTCCCCCGCGCGCTCGGCGATGTTCACGGCCTCATCGCCGATACGCTCGAGGTCCGTGACGACCTTCAGCGCGGTCATCAGAAACCGCAGATCGCGCCCGACCGGCTGCCGCAGCGCGAGGATGCGCACGGCGAGGTCGTCGATGGCCATCTCGTCGGTGTTGATCTCGTGGTCGGTCTTCGCGACGGCCGCCGCGAGCTCGACGTTCTGCGTCTGCAGGGCCGAGATCGCCTGGCGGAGCAGCCGCTCGCAGCGTCCGCCCATCGCGAGGAGGCGATCTTTGAGGGCGCGGAGCTCCGCCTCGTACTGCTGGCTGGTGTGGATCGTCATGCTTTTTCCGTCATCCGAGGCGACCCATGGTGTAGCCCCTCAGGCCGCGTCCGTCGACTTCTGCGCACGCCGCAGCCGCACGAGGAACGTCGTGCCCCGCCCGAGCTTGCTCTCGACGGAGACCTCGCCGCCCATGCGCTGCGTGAAGTGCTTGACGATCGCGAGCCCGAGCCCCGTCCCGCCGACCTCGCGCGCGCGACCCGAGTCCACGCGATAGAAGCGCTCGAAGATGCGCGAGAGGTGCGACTGCGCGATGCCGCCGCCCGTGTCGGCGACCTCTAGCTCGACGTGCTCGTCCCCCGCGGCGCGGACGCGCACGGTCACCTGCCCGCCGTCGGGCGTGTACTTCACGCCGTTGTCGATCAGGTTGACCAGCACGTGATCGAGCGCGACGGCGTCCGCCTCGACGAAGAGCGCCTCCCCCGCGAGCCCCTCCGCGCCGAGCGTGATCTTCTTCTCCATCGCGCTCCGCTCGAGCCCGCGGAGCGCCTTGGCGACGGCCCCGGCGACGTCCACCGGCTCGAGCGTGAAGACGACGTCGGGCGACTCGGCGCGAGAGAGCTCGAGCAGGTCATCGACCAGGCGCTGCAGGCGCACCGAGTGCTCGAGGATCCGCCCGAGGAAGCGCTTCGCGAGCACCGGGTCGCTGACGGCGCCGTCCGCGAGCGTCTCAGCGAAGCCCCGGATGGCCGTCAGCGGCGTGCGCAGCTCGTGGCTCGCGTTCGCCACGAAGTCGCGCCGCACGGTGTCGGCGAGCTTCAGATCGGTGACGTCGTGCAGCACGGCGACGACGCCCAGGCGCCCGGGCAGCGGCGCGACGTGCGCGGCGAGGATGCGCGGGTCGACGCCGAGGCGCGTCTCGATCGTCACGCTCGACGCGACGCCGCCGAGCGCGCCGCCGACCGCCTCGTGCAGCTCCGGGCTGCGGATCGCCTCGACGGCGGTCCGCCCCTCGACGCGCCCCGCGAGCCGCTGCAAGGCCGCGTTCGTGACGCGGATCCGCCCCTCGCGGTCGGTGACGAACACGCTCTCGACCATCGCGTCGAGGATCGTGCGGAGCTGCGCCTCCTCGGAGTTCATGCGCGCGAGCCGCTCGTCGACCGCGTCGGCCATGCGGTCGACCGAGCGCGCGAGCTCCCCGAGCTCGTCCTCCCGCTCGCTCCGCAGGCGCACGCCGACGTCGCCCGCCGTCAGCGCCGCGGTGACGCGCGCGATCTCGGCGACGGGCTGCGTCAGCGAGCGCGTCAGCAGCTCCGCGAGGAGCCCACCGAGCAAGAGCGCGAAGACGCCGCCGCCGACGATGATGCGCGGGTCCGTGACGAACAACGAGAGCAGCACGCCCGCGATCGTGACCAGCACGATCGCGCCGAAGATGCGCGCACGCAGGCTCTTCAGCACCCCGTTAACCTAGGCCGAAACGCGCGCGCTGTGGACGAACATCGCGCGGCTCAAGCAGACGGCGCGGACGTGAGGTCCTCGCGGATCCGATACCCGACGCCGCGCACCGTCTCGATGTAGTCGCTCGCGGCGCCGAGCTTCTCGCGCAGGCGCTTGACGTGCGTGTCCACCGTGCGCGTCTCGATGCCGGGCGAGTAGCCCCACACGCGGTCGAGCAGCGAATCGCGCGACTGCACGCGCCCGCGCCGCGAGGCGAGGTCGAGCAGCAGCTTGAACTCGAGCGCCGTCAGCGGGATGTCCTCTTCCTCGACGGCGACGCGGTGCCGCGCGGTGTCGATCGTGAGCTTGCCGAGCACGAGCCGCTGCGACGGATCGCCCGCCGCCTGCGGCGCCTGCGCCCTCCGCAGCACCGCCCCGACGCGCAAGACCAGCTCGCGCGGCGAGAACGGCTTGACGATGTAGTCGTCCGCCCCGAGCTCGAAGCCGACGACGCGGTCGATCTCCTGCCCGCGGGCCGTCAGCATGACGATCGGGATGCTCTCTGTGTCGGGATCGCGACGAAGCCGCTTGCAGACCTCGTTGCCCGAGATGTCCGGCAGCATCAGGTCGAGCAAGATCAGGTCGGGGCGCTGCCGCCGCACCTCGGCGAGCGCGCCCGCGCCGTCCTTCGCGGTCGTGACCGTATAGCCCGCGTCGCGCAGGTTGTACTCGACGAGCTCCAGGAGATCCGGCTCGTCATCGACCGCGAGAATTCGCTCACTCATGGCTGTTGCTCCGACACAGAGTGTTCAGCGCTCAGGTGAACGCTCTGTGACGCGCAGGTGGCAATGCGGCAAGCGCTCGCGCCCCGCGGCGCATGGGCAGCGGGCCGCCCCGCGTGCTAAACGCGCGGCGCCATGAGTCTCTCTGTCGGTATCGTCGGTCTGCCCAACGTCGGAAAGTCCACGCTCTTCAACGCGCTCTCGTCGAAGCAGGCGGAGGCGGCGAACTATCCGTTCTGCACGATCGACCCGAACGTCGGCGTCGTGCCGGTGCCCGACAAGCGCTTCGACGCGCTCGTCGAGCTCGTGCAGCCGAACAAGCAGCAGCCCGCGACGGTGGACTTCGTGGACATCGCCGGGCTCGTCAAGGGCGCCAGCAAAGGTGAGGGCAAGGGCAACGCCTTCCTCTCGAACATCCGCGACTGCGACGCCATCGCGCACGTCGTGCGCTGCTTCGAGGACGACAACATCGTCCACGTCGAGAACCGCGTCGATCCCGTCAACGACATCGAGATCATCAACCTCGAGCTGATCCTGCGCGACCTCGACCTCGTGCTGAAGCGCGCCGAGAAGGCCCGCAAGCTCGCCAAGGCGAACAGCGCCTACGAGCACGCCGCCGAGGCCGTCTGCGGGCGCCTGCAGGTCGCGCTCGAGAGCGGCAAGCGCGCGATCCACGTGCCGATCGAGGGCCCCGACGAGCAGAAGATCGTCCGCGAGATGATGCTGCTGACGACCAAGCCGATGTTCTACGTCTGCAACGTCAAGGAGCATCAGCTCGCCGCCGGCAACGACGACCCGATGGTCGCCAAGGTCCGCGCGCTCGCCGCGAGCGAGGACAGCGAGTGCGTGTCGATCTGCGCCGCGATCGAGGCGGAGATCATGCAGCTGCCGCCGGCCGACCGAAAAGACTTCCTCGACGCGAGCGGCCTCGAAGAGCCCGGCCTCAACGCCGTCATCCGCACCGGCTACAAGCTGCTCGACCTGATCACGTACTTCACGAGCGGCAAGCAAGAGGTCCGCGCCTGGACGATCCACCGCGGCACCAAGGGCCCGGGCGCCGCGGGCGTGATCCACACCGACTTCGAGCGCGGCTTCATCCGCGCCGAGGTGATGTGGTGGGAGGACCTCGTGACGATGAAGACCGAGGCCGCCGTGCGCGCCGCGGGCAAGCTGCGCAGCGAAGGCAAAGAGTACGTCGTGCGCGACGGCGACGTGATGCACTTCTTGTTCAACGTCTGAGTCCGGCGC
>CAIUAC010000865.1 GCA_903896985.1 uncultured Sandaracinus sp. | reverse complement strand
GTGGCGCTCGAGATCTCGCTGACGCCGAACCGCCCGGATTGCCTCGGGCACGTGGGGCTCGCCCGTGAGCTCGCGGTGCTGTCGGGGAAGACGTTCACGCCGCCGGCGCCGGGCGGCGACTTCGCGCTCGAGGCGATCGCGGGCGCGCGGGGAGTGCTCGCGGCGGAGGGCGGCGAGGTCACCGTCACCATCGCGGCGCCCGAGCGCTGTCCGCGGTACGCCGCGGCGATCGTCCGCGGGGTGACGGTGGGGCCGTCGCCGCTCCGAGTGCGCGCGCGGCTGCACGTGCTCGCGGTGCGCGCGATCTCGAACATCGTCGACGCGACGAACCTCGGGCTCTACGAGTGGGGCTACCCGACGCACGCGTTCGACCTCGCGCGGGTCGCGGGGCGTCACCTCGTCGTACGCCTCGCCACCGACGGCGAGCGGATGAAGACGCTCGACGGGATCGAGCGCGCGCTGACGCGTGATGATCTGCTGATCTGCGACGGGGACGGCCCGGTGGCGATCGCCGGCGTGATGGGCGGCGAGTCGAGCGAGATCCGCAGCACGACGCGGGATGTGCTCCTCGAGTGCGCGTGGTTCGATCCCCGGAGCGTGCGGCGCACGGCGCGGCGGCTCGGGCTGCACACGGACGCGAGCCATCGCTTCGAGCGCGGCGTGGACCCGGGGGCGGTGCCGGCGGTGCTGGGTCGCGTCGGGGCGCTCGTGCAGAGCCTGTCGGGCGGCGCAGCGGCGGGTGCCGCGGACGTACATCCTCAGGCGCAGACGCCGGTTCGGATCGAGCTGCGCGGGGCGCGGTTGCGCGCGCTGCTCGGCGACGACGAGGTGTCGCTCGACGACGCGGCGCGGATTCTCAGCGGGCTCGGCTGCGCGCTCGACGCTGCGCCGACTCCCGACGCGTCGGCGCTCGAGCTGAGCGCGCCGTCTTGGCGCCCGGACCTGACGCGCGAGATCGATCTCGTCGAGGAGGTCGCGCGGGTGCGCGGCTACGATCGCATCCCGACCGTCGTGCCGAACGTGCGCCCGTCCGTGACGGGGACGCCGCCGCGCGTCCGCTTCGGCAGGAAGCTGCGCGAGCACGCCGCCGCCGCGGGGCTGTACGAGGCGATCAACTTCGCGTTCGTCGCGCCGTCGGAGCTGCTCGCGGCGCAGGTCTCGACGCGCGCGGTGCCGCTCGCGAACCCGCTCTCGGAGGAGCGCGCCGTGCTCCGCACCTCGCTCGTGCCCGGGCTGCTCGCGGACGTGCGCCGGGCGCAGCGTCATCAGGGCGAGCGGGTCGCGCTCTTCGAGCTGGCGCGGGTGTTCGCGCCGCAGACCGAGGGCCCGCTCCCGATCGAGCGTCGAGAGCTCGGCTTCGTCCTCGCGGGGCCGCGCGCGAGCTGGCTCGGCGACACCGAGCCGTTCGACTTCTTCGATCTCAAGGGGCTGGTGGCGACCATCGTCTCGTCGGCGTGCGGGCTGGTCATCGAGACGATCGTCGACGACGCGCTCGACGGGCCGGTCGAGGCGGGCGGCGCGCCGTTCCTCCATCCGCGGCGCAGGGCGCGCGTGCGCGCGGCTGGGCGGGACCTCGGCGTGCTCGGCGAGGTGCACCCGGACGTCGTGCGCGGG
>CAIUAC010000864.1 GCA_903896985.1 uncultured Sandaracinus sp. | reverse complement strand
GTACGCTGCGGCGGCGCCGCGGGTGATGGCCCCGACGGTATTCTTGGCTTCCGAAGTCTTGGCGCTGGCGAGGTACTTGCGCACGCCGTAGATGGCGAGTGCGGCAAGCACGCCGATGATCGCGACGACGATCATGAGCTCGATGAGGGTGAAACCGGACTTCTTCTTCTGGAGCAGCTTGGTCATCATGGGGAAAATCTCCTCGCGCGGGCTATCAGCCACACGACTATCGGATAACTACAGCACGGTCTGTGCCACACCGAGGGAAGGGCGATTACGCCTAAGAACGGCTTGCGGGACGCTCGCTTTCACGCGTTTCCGGGCCGTTCGGTCCGCGAGGTGACACTCTTTGTCCCTCGGCTGGGCCGCGGGTGACGAGAAACGTCACTCCCAGCCGGCGGCGTTCGTCGCGCCCGTCGCCGGGTTTCCTACCCACACGCTCGAGCTCGCGGAGTACGTCTCGAAGACGACCTGCGTGCCGTCGCCGTCGAGGTCGCCCGTCGCGCGCACGACGTACCAGAAGTCGTTGCCGGTGATCCCGGAGCCGCCCGGGCCAGCCGTGCCGGGCGCGCCGGCGAGCACGAGGTAGGTGAAGCGCACGGCGCTGTCGGGGCTCGCCCCGAGCTGGTTCCACGGCGAGCCCGCGGCCACCGTCCACAGCGCGCTGAGGCGGTCGGGCGCGGCGCGGGGCGCGACCGGCGCTGCGCAGTACGCGCCGAACTCGGCTCGGTACGACTCCTCGCGCTGGCGAATCTCACCGATGAAGGTTGTCGCCTCCGTCGTCTTCGATTTCTGCACATAGGTCTGGAACGCCGGGATGGCGATCGCAGCCAAGATGCCGATGATCGCCACGACGATCATGAGCTCGATCAGCGAGAAGCCAGCCCGGGAGCGCGCGTTCGGTGTCGTCACGGCCCGATGGTCAGCAAGCGTTGAGCCAGGCATCTTCGACCCCTCTGCGCGCACAGCGCTGCTACGACCTGGAAAGCCCCGAGCTTACACGGGACCGTCGCCGAGCGTTAGTCCTCGCCATCTCTGGCGCCGTCGGGGTCGTCCGTCGCCCCCTCGTCGACGTCGCTGAGGTTGTACTTCGCGAGCCGATAGCGGAATGAGCGGAACGACATCCCGACGAGCGAGGCTGCCCTCTTGCGGACGCCGCCCGCGCGCTCGAGCGCCTCGAGCAGGAGCCGGTGCTCGGTCTCACCGAGGAAGCCGTCGAGGTCCATGCCGCTCGGCGGGAGCGTGACCGTGCGCGGGACGTCTTCGCTCGGCAGGTCGACCGCATCGGGCAGGTCGGCGAGCATGATGCGCGGCCCGGTGGCGAGCGTGACCGCGCGCTCGACGACGTTCTCGAGCTCGCGCACGTTGCCCGGGTAGCGCTGCTGCGCAATCCAGCGGAGCGCCTCCGGCGAGAACGTCAGGCGCCTCCCCGCGAGCGCGCCATGCTTGATCAAGAAGTGCTCGGCGAGCAGCGGGATGTCCTCGGGGCGGTCGCGGAGCGGCGGCATCACGAGGCGGATGACGTTCAGTCGATAGAACAGATCCTGCCGAAAGCGACCGTCCTTCACCTCCTGTTCTACGTCGCGGTTCGTCGCCGCGACGACGCGCACGACGACGTCCTGTTCCTTCTCCGACCCGACGGGCCGCACTTTGCGCTCCTGCAGTACGCGGAGGAGCTTCACCTGCAGCGCGGCAGTGAGCTCGCCGACCTCATCGAGAAAGAGCGTGCCCTTGTCGGCGGCGCGAATCAGGCCCTCCTTGCGGGTCGCGGCGCCCGTGAACGCGCCCTTCTCGTGGCCGAAGAGCTCGCTCTCCATCAGCGCCTCCGGGAGCGCGCCGCAGTTCACCACGACGAAGGGCAGCCCCCGCCGGTCGCCGCGGTCATGCAAGGCACGCGCGACGAGCTCTTTGCCGGTGCCGCTCTCGCCGGTGATGAGCACGCTCGTTGGGGCGCTCGCGATGCGCTCGACGAGTGACATCACCCGCTTCATCGGCTCGCTCTTGCCGATTAGGTCGCCCAGACGAAAGGAGCCGCGCGCGCTCGCGCGGAGCACGTCGTTCTCACGGTGGATCGCCTGCTTCTCGAGCGCCTTGTCGAGCGTCGCCAACAGCTCCGCGTTGTTGAACGGCTTCTGGACGTAGTCGTAGGCGCCTTTGCGCATCGCCTCCACGGCGGCTTCGGTCGTCGCGTACGCGGTGATCATGACGACCTCGGTCGTAGGATCTTTCGCCCTCGCGGCGCCGAGTACCTGCATCCCGGTGCCGTCTGGCATCGAAAGGTCCGTCACCACGAGGTCGTACGGGTCATCCGCCTTGATGCGCGCGAGCGCTGCGATGACCCCCGTGACGACGACTGGTTCGTGTCGCGCGCGACGCAGCAGCACGCTGAGCATTTCACGGAGTCCGGGCTCGTCGTCGACGACGAGGATGCGTGCCATGCGCGCAGCCTCGCACGCCTCTCCGTCCCACGGTAGAAGCGTGCGCGCGTCGCGGGGCGATCCGCGTTGACGGGGCCGCACTCGACTCCGTACGATCACGCAGTGAACGTGCTTCGACTCGCTGCCTTCTCGTTCTCTCTGATGGTCGCCTCGCTCGCGCTGCTCTGTGGCCCGCAGAGCGCGCTCGGCCAGCGCGCGCGCGCTCGAACAGGACGGATCGTCATCCTCTCGCAGCAGCAGGGCGCGCAGGTGTTCATCGACGAGGAGAACGTCGGCACCTTGCCGATCGAGCCGCGCGCGTTGCCGCCGGGCGATCACACCGTGCGCGTGACACAGCCCGGCTTCACCGACTTCACCGACGTCGTGACGGTCACGGCCGGCGCTGACGCGACCGTCGAGGTCGAGCTGATCGCCGTCTCGGCGGTGCTGCACGTCGAGACGACTCCCGCCGGCGCGCAGCTCTTCGTTGATGCGCGGTTCGTGGGCTCGACGCCGGGGGACTTCGATCTCGGCGACGGGCCGCACTCGCTGCGCGTGCACCTCGCGGGCTACGAGGAGATCATTCGGCAGGCGACCGGCATTCCAGGCGAGCGCATCCAGCTCGTGCTCCCCCTGGTGCAGCTCTCTGCTGACGAAGACCCGACGCGCGTGCGAGCTGAGCCCACGAACTGGTACGAGAAGCCGTGGACTTGGATCGCGATCGGAGGCGGGGCGCTGGCGCTCGCGGTCGGCATCGCCTTGGTAGTCGTGCTCACCGCGACGAAGCCGGGGCAGCTCGACGAGTACTGCGC
>CAIUAC010000863.1 GCA_903896985.1 uncultured Sandaracinus sp. | reverse complement strand
TACTGCGTGATCAGCGCCGAGGACGGGCGGCACTCGGAGCTTCTCCTGACGACGCCGCGCGCCGTCGCGGGCAACCAGCGCACGACGACCATCAACCTGCGCCCGAGCGAGAGCGAACTCTGGGGGCAGGGGGACCTCTATCGCAGCATCTCCAACATCACGATCACCTATGCGTGCTTCCTGACGTCGGACACCGCCGCCGCGCAGAGCGTGCTCAACGACATCTCGGACCGCGCCGCGATGGTGGCGGAGCACGCTGACGGCTATGGATGGGTGTTCGGCACGGCCTCGGTACTCGGCACCATCATCGGCAGCTCGATCGGCACGATCGGCGACACTCAGATCCTCGACGTGCAGCAGACGATCGCGGCGGGCGCGCTCCTGCCGATGACCAACGCGCGGAGCTGGGATATCCACAGTCAGGTCGGCAACATCGACCTCTCGGGCGCGTCGGACCTGCACCTCACGCTGGAAAGCTGGGGCTGCGCTGACGTCCGGATGACGCTGCACTGAGGGAAGCGCGGCAGTCGTCGTCGGGGCCCGCGCAGCTTCGGGGCGCTCGTACGCAGTAAGTCCCCGCGATCGGCGCGACTACCGATATGCTGGCCGGCTGGGGCCCGCATGAACACGTACCGTCGCATCGTCATCGCATCGTCTTTGTTCTTCGTCGCGAACTTCGCAGCGTGCAGCTGCAGCGCGGCGCCCGGCGCGCGCGGGGACGGCGGTGGCCTCGGCTCCGACCTCGGCGCCCTCGTCGACGGCGCGCCGCGGACGGATCTCGGCGGAGGGGAGGCCGACGCGAACGTCGACGCACACATCGATCGCGCGGCATTTTGCATGGGGATGGGGCCGCCTGTGACCGTCGGGGATGACACCCTCGGGACGGTGACCTGCGCGGGCGCCATCGCGACTCGCGTGTTCAACAACTCTGTGTGTTCGTGCGAGGACACCGGCGTGATCGGCTATCTGCGCACGCGCTCGTTCGACTCGGGGATGGGTACGAGCGACACCGGCGCTGGCGCGCCCGTGGGCGTCGACCGGCAGTACACGACCGGCGGTTACGCCGACGTCGGCGGCAGTTTCACCGTCTCGGGGGCGACCGGAGTCGGGTTCGCGGGTTATCTCAAGGTCGGCGGCGACGCGCGCTTCGCGGGGGACGTGAACGCCGCCGGCTACATCGACATCGCGCGCGACTTCTGGGTGCTCGGCAACGTGACGAACCTCGGTCTCTTGCAGGTCGCTCGAGACCTCCATCAGCCCGCCGGGCGCACGCTCGCGACCTTCCCGCTGATCGGCGGCACGACCGACCGAGGGGCGTTCGCGGTCCCGCCCCCGTGCGACTGCACGCCGGAGCACATCGTCGACATCGACGCGATCGTCGCCGCCGGCGCGTTGCACAACGACAACGCGGACGTCGGGCTATCGACCTCGCTGCTCAGCAACGTCATCGGCATCGGCGTCGACATCACGCTGCCCTGCGGTCGCTATTACGTGGACAGCATCGGCGGGCTCGGGTCGATCACGCTGCACGTCCCCGGGCGCACGGCGCTGTTCGTCGGTGGGGACGTGAACGCCCTCGGCGTGTTCGACATCGACCTCGGTACGTCGGGCGAGATCGACATCTTCGTCGCGGGGGGGCTGCTCTCGATCGGGGCGGGCTCGTATGGCGACCGCGCCCGACCCGCGCGCACGCGCATCTACGTCGGGGGCTCGGGCGACGTCACGGTCGTCGGCGCCTCGGGCTTCGTCGGCAACGTCTACGCGCCACACGCGCGCATCACCGCCCTCGGCGCGACGACGGTGTACGGCTCGCTCTTCGGCCGGCAGATCGACATGCCCGGCTATCTCGACGTGCACTACGACCGCGCGATCCTCGATGTCGGCGCGGACTGCCCGCCTCCGGACGGCGGCTGTGGGATGTGCGGGGGCGTCGGCTGCGCCGATCGCACCGCGTGCATCGCCGGCGTCTGCACGGCGTGCACCTCCGACGCCGACTGCTGCGCGCCGCTGGTCTGCTATCCGGACGGCACCTGCGGCTCGCTGATCCTCTGAGCGCCCGCCGCTCGCCTCACGCGATCAGCTGATGGAGCACCGCCTCCCACACGCTGGTCGCAGCCGTCAGCTCCACGACGAACACGGCCTCGGCCATCGCGCGGTCGTCGCGCACTCCCACGCTGCGTAGGCGTTTGGCGACGCCGCGGGCGAGCGCCACGCGGGTCGAGATATCCGCGCGCCCCTGCGCGAAGGTCGCGCCGTACGCACACCAGTCCATGCGCCAGAGCTGGTCCTCGACGTAGTCGCGCAGCACGGCGTCGCCGCTGCCAGGCGTTTGCGCGCGCTGCTCCGCGCGATCGAACCACTTCGCCCAGCGGCGCGTGCGCAGCGGGAAGCGGGCGCGCGTCTTCTCGCCCGCGAGCGCGAGCAGCACTTCGCCCGAGAACACGAGCGCCTCTCCGCACGCGGTGCCGTCGACGTAGGAGCGCAGCAGGTGCGCGAGGTCGGTCCAGGTGCTCGTGCGGAGCGGTCCGAGCGGCGCCGAACCGAGCACCGTCTCGGGGCGCTCGCCCTGCGCGAGTCGCGCGAGGAGGGCGTCCTCTTGCACGCGGTACGCGGCCCAGGCGATGCGGCTACGCGTCGTCATGCGGACGCGCGGGCCGATGCGCGCGTCGGCGTCCACGCGCGTCTTGCCCGCGGTCAGCGCGCGCTCTGCGTCGGCGAGATCGAGCGGCGGTCGGTCGCCGAGCGTGCGGCACGGGCAGCGATGCTCCGTCGTCACGCGCCCGCCGTCGGGCGTCGCGACGAGCCCGTACGGGAATCGCCGACACGCGTCGGGCTTGGCCTCGGGGCCATGGTCCGCGTGGATGGAGCAGCCCGCGCCGCCGCGCAGAAACACGCAGCCACCGTCGGGCGTCGAGGCGAGGACGCGCGCGTCGAGCGTCGGCAAATACACCGTGGCGTCGTCCCGAAAACGCTCGACTTGCCTGCGCTCCTTGGGCGTCACCGGGCCGAGCGCGTGAGCGTCCGTGCAGCAGAGACCGTCGCCCGCGCAGGTGAAGCGAGCACCCGGGCGCGCGAGCAGCGGCCGCACCTTGGGCCCGGCGGGCTTGGCGACGCGCCTGGATTTTGCGGGCTTCGAGGGGAGGCGGGAGGCGCGGGGCGTGACCATGACTGCGCCCCATACGCGAAGCGTGCGCTCGCTGGCAACCCGCTCGCGGCCTCGCGCGCGGCTCTGGCAGCGGCGCCGGGGAAGCGGTAGCCTGGCGACGCGCTCGTCGCGCGCCCCAATGAGCCTCTTCGTCCGACTCGTCCGCGCGCTCTGGATCTTCTCGCTCATCTTCACGAGCTACCTGGTGCAGATGGGGATCGTTCGCGCTCTGCGTCGCTTCGAGCGAGACGCCGAGGGGCGCGAGCGAATGCGCCTGCCGCGCTGGGTCAAGAACCGCAAGAAGACGATCGACCAGCGGAACGCGCGGCGGCTCCTGCGCGGGATGCTCAGCCTGCGCGGCGTGTACATCAAGCTCGGGCAGGTGCTCTCGGTGATGGGCGGCTTTCTCCCGCGCGCGTACGGCACCGAGCTCGAGCAGCTTCAAGACGCGGTGCCGCCGCAGCCCTATCGCGTCATCGCCAAGACGTTCGAGCTCTCGCTCGGCAAGCGCCCCGAGGACGTCTACAAGGACTTCGACGAGACGCCGCTCGCCGCCGCTTCGCTCGGACAGGTGCACGTCGCGCACCTGCACGACGGCACGAAGGTCGCGGTCAAGGTGCTGTACCCCCGCATCCGCGAGGTGATCGCCGTCGACATGCGCGTCGTGCGCCTCGCGCTCCGCGTCTACAAGTGGTTCTTCCCGTTCGGTGGGCTCGAGCGCGTGCACGATGCGCTCGTCGACCTCTTGCGCCGCGAGACGGACTACCTGCACGAGGCGCAGTGCATGGAGCGCATGGCGGCGAACTCCGTCGATGATCCCGACCTGCTCTTCCCGGTCGTCGTCAAAGAGCTGACGACGAAGGACGTGCTGACCATGACTTTCATGGAAGGCATCAAGATCACGAAATTCGATGAATACGAGAAGCTCGGCATCGACCGCGAGGCGGTCGGCACGAAGCTCGTGCAGACCTTCTACAAGTCGCTCCTCGTCGACCACTTCTTTCACGCGGACCCGCACCCGGGGAATTTCCTCGTGCAGGCGGGCCCGACGCCCGATCAGCCGAAGCTCGTCATCCTCGACTTCGGCGCGATCAGCGAGGTGAGCGACGAGCTCGTCGCGGGCATGATCGACATCCTGCAGGGCTTCTTCACGGAGGACTCGAAGCTCGCCGTCGTGGGCTTTCGGCGCATGGGCTTCGTGGCGCCGGAGGGCAACCAAGAGCTGCTCGAGAAGACGGTCGTCACGTACTTCTCGAAGCTGCTCAAGGTGCAGGCGCGCACCGCGGGCGCCTTGATGCGCGCGAAGCCGGGGGACCTCGAGAAGCTCGCCGACCCACAGGTGGAGCGCGCGGAGCTTCGCGAGCTGATGAAGTCGTTCCACTACCCGGACGGCTGGTTCTACGCAGAGCGCGCGAGCGTGATGATGTTCTGGCTCTCGGGGCAGATCGCGCCCGATCTCGACACGCTGCAGGTCGGCTTCCCGTACATCGCGCCGCTGCTCTTGCAGCGACAGATGGCGCTCTCGGCCGCGAACGCCGCGCAGTAGCGCCGCGCGTTCTGGTACCGTCGGGACGCATGACCGACGAGCCGACGCCCGAGAGCCCGCCGACGCCGGCGCCTGAGAGCGTGTCGTCGGACGCCGCAGTGAGCGTGTCGTCGGACGCAGCAGTGAGCGTGTCGTCGGACGCAGCAGTGAGCGTGTCCAACGCCATGTCCGAGGGGTCGCCTGC
>CAIUAC010000862.1 GCA_903896985.1 uncultured Sandaracinus sp. | reverse complement strand
GGCGAATTGGCAGCCAAGTGCGCGCTTTGGACGCAGCCGTCGAGTGCCGCGGATCGACGACGATCAGGTCGCCGCCGCGGGCCACGAAGTCGGCGAACTCCTGCACTTGCGTGTTGTGCATATTCTCGCCTAGGTGCGAGCCGATCAGTACGAGGCAGTCCGAAGACGCGATGTCGAGCGTCTCCGGCGAGCCGACCTCGCTGCCGAACGTCAGGTCGAAGGCGACGTCGCGCGGGCCGCGGCACTGCGCGAAAGAGGGCGCCGCGATGTTGCTCGTACCCCAGGCCTTGAAGAGGTGCTTGAACCACGACGCGCCCGCGCCGTGGTTGAACATCGCGACCGCCTCGGGGCCGTGACGGCGCTTCACCTCTTGGAGTCGGTCCGCGATCGTGCCGAGCGCGACCTCCCAGGAGACCGCCTCGAAGCGGTCCGAGCCGCGCGGACCGACGCGCACCAGCGGGCGCACGAGGCGATCGGGGTCGTGCGCGAGTCCCGCGCCGCCGACGCCGCGCGGGCAGAGCTTTCCGCCTGAGAGCGGGTGGAGCGGGTTGCCCTGAATCTTCGTGATTTGCCCGTTCTGCACGTGCGCCTGAATCCCGCACTTCCAGAAGCAGACCTCGCAGACGCTCTTGACGACCCGACCGTCGGTGTGTGGATCGGTGACGGCGGCGTGCGCGGTGAGTCCGAGGAGCGGCACCCCCGCCTGCGCCGCGACGAGCGCGCCCAAGGTGCCAGCACCCGCGGCGAGCAGTCGCCTGCGCGTGATCAGTGGCTGAGTCATGGGCAGCGCTGGATACACGCGGCGTGCCAGTGCAGAATCAGCGAGAAAATCGAGGGTCGCTCGACGGGCGCATCTTGGCGATGCATCGTCCGGATGCAAATGGCATCCTCGCGACGCGTCGTTCCGCCTGCTCCTCGGACCCCTGCGAAGCCAAGTGGCGCGCCCCGGGAGTGCGCGACGTCCGCGCTGCTCGGTCCCGCGCGCCCGGCGCCTGGGGACTCCGTGCGCCCGGCCGACGACGCGATGCTGCAGACCTTCGAGGGCCCACGTAGCTTCTGGGAGGCGGTCGTCGATCTCTTCACGGACGCGGTCTTCCTCGTCGCTCCCGACCGGCGGATCCTCTATTGGAACCGCGCCGCCGAGGCGCTGACTGGGTACACGCGCGCCGAGGCGATCGGTCATCCGTGCCTCACGGCGGTGCACTGCGAGGCGTGCGAAGGCTGCTGCGGCGTGTTCGAGTACGGGAACGTGCGCGATGTGCCGCTGACGCTGCGACGCCGAGACGGCACGGCGATCGAGGTGCTCAAGAGCGCGACGGTCGTGTACTCGCCGACGGGCACCCCGACGCTCGGGATCGAGGTCCTGCGCGACATGACGGTGTGGAACGAGCGCGAGCGGACCTGTCGCGCCTCGCAACAGGCGGCGGAGGAGCAGCAGACGCGCTTGCGCGGCGTGCTCGACAGCGTGACCGAGGGCATCGTCGGGGTCGGCGCGGACGGCAGAGTGCGGTTCGTGTCGGCGTCCGCGCAGAGCCTCCTCGGCGTCACCGAGGAGGAGGCCGTCGGGCGCACCGTCACGGCCATCGTCGGCGCCGAGGTCGCGCGGCACACGACCCATGTGCTCGAGTCTGGCGGCGCGGTGAACTCCACGCGCGTCGCGGTCGCGACCCCTGCGGGCGCATCGGTCCCCGCGTCCGTCGCCGTGTCACCGATGCGCCTCGCCGACTCGCCCGAGGGCGCGCTGATCTTGCTGCACGATATGCGCGAAGAGGAGCGCGGGATGCGCGAGCGCCTGCGCTCCGGGGACTTCGCGTATGGCGCGCTCATCTCGCGCTCGCCGCGGATGCGCGAGGTCTTCGACCTGATCG
>CAIUAC010000861.1 GCA_903896985.1 uncultured Sandaracinus sp. | reverse complement strand
CGTCGTGCGGGACCCCGCGCGGGCCGACGCAGCGAGCACGCTCGTCGTCGGCTCGTGGGGCCCCGCGGCGCTGTCGGCCGTCGATGCGCAGCTTGCGCGGAGCGCGCGGCGGGACGTCGTCGGGCGGCTCCGGCGGCTGCGCGAGCGGGCGGCTGCGGCGCGCTGACCGGCGCGCTCAGGCGGCCTCGGCGCCCGTGAGCAGCCCCGCGTCGAGGAAGCTGAAGTAGCCGTCTCGCGCGACGATCACATGGTCGAGCACGCGCACGCCGAGCAGGTTGCCGGCGCGGACCAGGCGCTCGGTGAGGAGCAGATCTTCGGCGCTCGGCTGCGGCTCGCCGCTCGGGTGGTTGTGCACGAAGACGACGCCGCACGCCGCCTCGCGGAGCAGCGCCCGGAACACCTCGCTCGGCGCGACGGGGCACGCGCTCACGCCGCCCGTCGCGATGCGCAGCTCGCCCGTCGGGCGGTTCTTCGCGTCGAGCGGGATGGCGAGGAAGTGCTCGACCTCTGCGCGCGCGAGCCGCGGGCGGAGCGCCGCGTCGATGTCTCGGCTCGAGCCGAGCCTCGCCCCGCGGACGAGCGGCGTCGTCGCGATGCGCCGCCCAAGCTCGACCGCCGCGAGCAGGCGACACGCCTTCCCGTCGCCGACCCCGCCCCGCGCCGAGAGCGCGCCGAGCCCCGTGCGCTCGAGCCCGCTCAGCCCGCCGCTCTCCGCGAGCACCGTCGCCGCGAGCACCTCGACGGGCGTGCCGCGCGTCCCGGTGCCGAACAGGATGGCGATGAGCTCCGCGTCGCTGAGCGCCTCGGCGCCCCCGCGGGCGAGGCGCTCACGCGGGCCCTCTGCGCGCGGAGGGCGAAAGCCGGGGGCAGAGCGAGGCGCGGAGGGGGGCGAGGGGCGGGGGCGAGGGGGCATGCGGCTGCGCTGTGCACGGCGGGTGCCGGACGCGGCGCGCGTGATCTCGCGGGGTTACGAGCCCCGCTTGGCGGAATCGCCGGCGCCCGCCGCCAGCCCGTCGGCGGAGGCCCCCGTCGCGGTCCCGCCATCTCGCGGGCGCGCTGTGCTACAAACGGCGCATGAAACCGGGCTCGCGCGAGGCCTCGGTCGCTGCGCCGACTCCGGTGAATGAACCGGACTCCGCCGCGTCGAATGGCTCGGAGGACGGCACCGGTGGCCTCGCGGAAGAACAATTGTCGGCAGAGGCAGGCAGCGACGCGCTCGTGGAGGGCGCCGATCTGCCCGTCGAGTCGCCCGACGCACCTCCGCTCCGCGGCGCGCGAGCGCTCGCGCTCAGCCCCGACCGTGAGGCGGACCGCGAGATCGACCGGCAGCTCGTCGACCGCGCGCAGCGGGGCGATCAGGCGGCCTTTCGCAAGCTCTTCGACCGCTACCAGCGGCGCGCCTTCGCCGTCGCGCTCGGCGTCGTCAAGAACCCGCAGGACGCGCCCGACGTCGTGCAAGAGGCGTTCATCAAGGTGCATCGGCACCTCGGCAGCTTTCAGGGGACCTCGAGCTTCTACACCTGGCTCTATCGGATCCTCATGAACCTCGCCATCGACCACGTCCGCAAGCACAAGAACCGCGAGGTCGCGTTCGACGACGGCGTCGGTCGCGAGGCCTCCGAGGTCGACGGCGACGGTGGGATGCTGCCGCGCATCCTCGACGGCAACCCCGGGCGCAACGCCGCGCGCAAGGAGCTCGCCGGGAAGCTGCAGGCGGCCCTCGCGGAGCTCCCCGAGTACCACCGCGCCGTGATCGTGCTGCGCGAGCTGGAGGGGCTCTCCTACGAGGAGATGTCGAAGATCCTCCAGGTGCCGAAGGGCACGATCATGAGCCGGCTCTTTCACGCCCGCCGCAAGATGCAGGCGTTGCTCGAGTCGTACATCGACGGTGACCCCGGGATCGGGGACGACGGATGACCACGCGAGAGACCCAGATGTCCGACCACGTCGACGACGAGAAGCTGCAGCGTTACTTCGACGGCGAGACGAGCCCCGGCGAGACGACGCTCGTGCGCCGACACCTCGCCGAGTGCCGCGTCTGCGCTCGCTCGCTCGCGAGTCTCGAGCGCCTGCACGCGCTCTTCGCGGACGCGGCAGACGCAGACGTGGACGCCGCCGCGCCGGAGCTCGAGGCGATGTTCGAGAAGGTGCGCGCGGGCATCGAGAAGCAGGGCAAGGCGGGCTTCGGTGAGCGCCTGCGCGTCCTCGTCAGCGAGACGGTCGAGCACAAGAAGCACGTCTGGATTCCGGCGCTGACGATGGCGGCTGCGGCGGTCGTCGCGCTCGCGGTGCTCGTCGGCAAGGGCGGCCCGGTCGAGGCGCCGCCGGGCGCGATGGCGCTGCGCACCGGGCAAGAGCCCGTGCAGGCGGTGGCCGATGCGCGGGGCTCCGAGGTGCTGTCGGCGGACTTCGCGGCAGGCGCCGCGGGGACGGTCTTCACGCTGGAGGGCACCGCGGGTGAGGCGCCCGTCGCCGTCGTCTGGATCACCGACGAAGCGCCGGTGCAGGCGCCATGAGGCTCCGCGGGCGCACGCTCCCTCGGCTCGCGGCGGCGCTCCTCGCGAGCGCGTGCGTCGGGTTGGGCGCCCTCTTCGGCGGTGCGGCGTCCGCGCGCGCGCAGGATCAGACGGGCGAGGTGCTCGTCGTGCTCGCCTCGGAGCAGCCGGGCGTCGTCGACGCGAACCTCGCGCAGGAGCCCGCGCTCCGGCAGCCGCCGTTCAACACCTTCCGGACGATGCGCCTGCTCGAGCGCCATCCGGTGCGGGTCTCGACGACGCGGCCGATGATCGTCGCGCTGCCGAACGGCCGCAATTTGCAGATCGCCCTCGTCCGGATGCTGCCGAACGGCCGCCTGCAGGTGCGCGTCTCGATCAACCGCCCCGACAAGAACGACTACCTGCAGGGCGTCGTCGTCGAGACCTCGCCGGGTGTGCCGTTCTTCATCGCGGGGCAGGCGTACCAAGGCGGCACGCTCGTCATCGGGGTGCGTGTCGGGCTGCGGATGCCGCCGGGCGTGCACGTCGGGCCGATCGTCCCGCGCCCCGTCGGACCGGGCGCCTTCGGCCTGCCGCGCTACGCGCCTCCGCCGAGTGGCGTGCAGGTCGTGCCGCCTCCGCAGGGCGGCGTGCGCGTGGTGCCGCCTCCGCAGGGCACCGTGCGCGTCAACGTCCGACCGCCGACGTGACGCGGCTCACGCCGAGGCCGTGCGCGGCATACGGCGATAGCCGACCGCGACGAGCAAGGCGACGAGCATCAGCAGGCTGAAGCCGAGCGTGCCCGGGCGCGTCGACTCGCCGAGGCCGGTCATCACGATCAGCGCGAGGTCCGGGCTGTGGGACCACTCGGGGTTGGACGGGATCTTCGTGAACACGGCGCCGAGATCGGAGACGACGCCCGTCAGCGTCGCGAAGAGCGTCGCCGCGCTCATCCACTGGATGAAGCCGAGCTTATGCGCCTCGGGGCGCGCCATGAAGAGCCCCGCCGCGACGAGCGCGACGACGCCGAGCACCAGCACGAACACCATCGGAACGCCGCCCTCGAGCATGAATTGCAGCATCGCGTCACTCTCCTCGGCGACCCCGTTGCGGCGTCGCTCGACCAGGACAACGCGCGAGCCTCGGCCGCGTGACGGCGAAACGCGAACATTTCTGCGCGTCGTTTTTCTTGTCACGCGCGCCCGCGCCGGGCGTTGATGCGCTTGCATGAGCCCGCCGAGCCCAGCCACGGTCACAGCAGCCGACGACGCCGAAGACGCGGCGCTCGTGCGCGCGCTGCGGGCGGGCGAGGCGCGCGCGTTCGACCTCGCGTACGCGCGCTATCGGTCGCGCATCTTCTCGTTCTTGCTGCGCCTCGCGCGGCGGCGCGATGTCGCGGAGGACCTCTTGCAGGAGACGTTCGTGCGCCTCGCCAAGCACGCGCGGACGCTCGCCGAGGACACCGTGCTCGGCGCGTGGCTCTTCACCGTCGCGCGGAATCTCTGGCGCAGCCACCGGCGCTGGAGGCTCCTCGACGCGGAGCGCCTGCGCGAGGTTGGGCTTTGGCCGTCGGCGTCGAGCGTCACGCCGCTCGCGCTCAGCGAGGCGACGGAGACCGAGCGGCGGCTGGAGGCGGCGCTCCTCGCGCTGCCGGAGATGTACCGCGAGGTGCTCCTGCTGGTGGCCGTCGAGCGGCTCGAGCCGCAGCGCGCCGCGGAGGTGCTCGGGCTGCGCGCCGACGCCGTGCGGCAGAGGCTCCTGCGCGCGCGGGCGATGCTGAGCCAGGCGCTCGCGAAGGATGAGCCGGCGACCTCGGTCGCCAAGGGAGCGGTCGTATGAGCTCAAACGAAGTGGACTCCCCGCGCGAGCCGTCGCGCGCCCAGGAAGAAGACGCCGCGCTCCTCGCGCAGCTCGCTGCGCTGCCGGTGCACGATGTCGCGCCCGACGCGGCGAACCGCATCGCCCGCACCGCCCGCGCGGCCTTCGCCGACAGCGCCTCCGCGCCCGGCTGGCTCGGCGCCGTCGAGCGCTTCTACGCGCGCTTCGTCGAGGTGCCGCTCGTGCTCGGGGCGTGCGCCGTGTATCTCGTCTGGGCGGGCGCGGCGCTCCATACGACGGGCTTCGCCGCGGCTGAGCGCGCGATGGAGGCGACCGCTCAGCGTCCGGCAGCTCAGCGCGTCGGGCGTTGCGCGAGGAGCTCAGGCACCGTCAGCAGCGCGCGCAGCCTGATCACCTCGCCGGCGGGGAGCGCCCGCGCCGTGCCGACGGAGAGCGCGAGCAGCGTGATCTTCGAGGTGTGCTCGATGACCTCGAGCCGCGCGAGCGCGTCGGCGAGGTCGCTGCCGAGCGCGACGGGCCCGTGTCGCTCGAGCACGAAGGCGAGCGAGTCTTTCGCGTGCTCGAGCACGCCCGCGGGCACGTCGACGGTGGTCGGCATCGCGTACGGCACCAGCGGGCAGCCGCCGCCGAACGCGAGCACAGCCTCGGGCACGACGGGCTGATCGAGCGAGATCCCCGCGACAGAGAGCGCGACGGTGTACGGCGAGTGCGCGTGCACGACCGCCCCGACCGCAGGATGCGCAGCGTAGAGCGCGAGATGCAGCCGCACCTCGCTCGAGGCGTGCTGCTTCGCGGACACGGGCACGCCGTCGCTCGCGCGGAGCTTGACGATCTGCGAGGGCACGAGCCGCCCCTTGTGCACCATCGTCGGCGTGCAGAGCAGGTGCGTCGGAGAGAGCCGCACGGACACATTGCCGTCGCCCGGCGCGCCGTGCCCGCGGTCGTAGAGATGTCGCATCACCTCGCAGACCTCGCGGCGGAGCGCGGCCTCTCTGCGGGTTGCGGGGGAGGTGCGCGCCGTGCGGGTGCTGGCTGCTTTGGCCATCGTGCTCCGAGGTTAACAGATCGCGCGCCGCCGGCGCGGAACTCTGCGGAGAGCGCGTTGTCGAAAAGCCCACGCCGATGCCGCACTCACGCCAGCCACTGACCGACCCGCGCCGAATGGGTCGTCCCGCTGCCCAGCGCCGCGCCGCCGTGCTGCCCGCCGCGCTGCCGTTCCTCGGCGCCGTGCTCTTCTGCGCGGCGGCGCTGCCCTGCGCGGCAGTTCCGCGCGCCGCCCGCGCGTGCGGCAACACGATCACGCTGACCGTCGACGAGCTCGCGCGCCGCGTCACGGCGGCAGAGAAGCTGCTGACCGCGGGCAACACCGTCGGCGCCGTGCAGTCGCTGCGCTTCGCGCTCGCCGTCGCGCGCGGCACGGCGTCGCGCGGCGGCTTCGGCGGCTACGAGCTCACGAGCGACGTCCGCGCGCAGCCCGCGGTGCGCATCCGCGTGCGCGCAGAGCGCCTGTTCGCGCTCGCCGTCGTGCGCCGCGATGGGCTCGTCGACCGCCGCCGACTGCGCGCAGGCTGGGTGCCCGACGCCGTGCGCGCGGCCAACTTCGTCTGGGCGGAGGGGGTGCTCGGCGCTGCGCTCCGCGACGCGCCCGCCGCGCCCGAGGCGATCGCCCATCACGCAGAGGCGCTCGCGCGCTTGCCGAACCGCGCGAACGACGCGGCGAGCGCGCTGCGTGAGCTCGACCGTCGCGACCTCATGCCCGACGCGTGGTCCTACGCGGTGCTCGCGCGGCTCTCCGAGGCGGGGCGAGACACGGCGACGCGGGACCGCGCGGCCGCCCTGTGCGTGACACTCGCCGGCGAGCACGCGGACGCCGTGTGCCCCGCGCCGAGGGGCGCGGCGGCGCGCTGAGTCGTGCGGGGTGGCGTCGCGAAGGCGCTCGTCGCGCTGCTGCTCTTCGTCGCGTGTGAGCGCGCGAGCGGCGGCGACGCGGCACGGCGCGAGGGCGCGTCGCTCGAGGGTGTTTCGGAGGACGCCGCGTCTGCGGGCGGAGACGCGCTCCGCGGGGCGCTGCTCGCGGTGCGCTTCGAGTGCGCGCGCTGCCATACGCGCGACGGTCTGACGCCCGCGCTGCCTGAGAAGAACTGCGCGCAGTGTCATGCGCAAATTGCGCGCGGTGAGCTCGATGTCGGCGCCGACGCGGCGACGCGAGCCGAGTGGCGGGCGCGCACTCGCTCGTATCTGAACGTCCCGTCGCTGACGCACGTCGGCGCGCGGCTGCGGCGCGCGGCGCTCGCGGCGATGTTGCGCGAGCCCCATGACCTGCGTCCGCACCTCGACGAGACGATGCCGCGCCTGCGCGTGAGCCCCGCCGAAGCCGCCGACCTCGCGGCTTGGCTCGCGCCAGACGCCGAGGCGCGCGCGCCGCAGCTTCCGCACGACGCGGCGACGCTCGCGCGAGGTCGAGCGCTCGTCGACTCGCTCGGCTGCGGCAACTGTCACGAGCGCGGCGGGGACCGCCTACCCGCGCAAGCGCTTGCTGTGCCTCTCACGCCGGACGTCTTCGCGCGCGCCTTCGCGCTCGCGCCCGACCTCGCCGAGGTGCGCACGCGCGTGCGCCGAGACCACCTCGTGCCGTGGCTGCTCGACCCGCGCTCGCTCGACCCGCGCACGACGATGCCCGCGCTCTTGCGCACGCGCGCCGACGCGGAGGCGGTCGCCGCGTGGCTGCTCTACGCGCCCGTCGCCCCGCGCGCGCTACGCGTCGTGCCCGCGCGCCTGCCGTTGCTCACGCGCCGCGTGACCTTCGCCGAGGTGCAGGCGCGCGTCTTCGGTCGCAGCTGCTGGCACTGTCACGCGGAGCCCGACTTCGCGCGCGGGGACGGCGGCCCTGGAAATACGGGCGGATTCGGCTTCGCTGGGCGCGGCCTCTCGCTGATCAGCGCGAGCGCGGCCCGGTCTGGCGCGCGCGGCGACGACGGCGTGCGGCGCTCGGTCCTCGTGTCGAGGACGAGCGCTGCGCCGCGCCTGGTCGAGGTGCTGCTCGCCCGTCAGCGCGAAGAGGCTGGCGAGGCGAGCGAGCTTCGCGGGATGCCGCTCGGCCTGCGTGCGCTCGGCGCGGAAGACGTACAGCTCGTGGAGAGCTGGATCGCGAGCGGCGCCGGGGATTGAGCGCGTTGGCGGTTCACCCCGTCCCGCGCAGCGTCCAGATCTCGCGCCCCGTCTTGAGCACCTTCACCTCGATCGTCACCGACGTGCTCTCGGCCTCGGCCATCGAGCGCAGCTCGGCGAGATCTTCGGGCGTCCCATCGCAGAAGCCCATCGGCCGCGAGTTCTCGGGCAGGTTGAGCTGCACCTTGAAGTCGCCGCGATCCCAGCGAGTCTGCGCGGCGTTGTCGTAGGGGTGAATCATGGCGACGCCGAGCATAGCGCGCGGCTCGACGGGCGCCCCCGGTGCATCGACTGCGCGCCGCGCGCCGTGGTAGGTCCTCGGTATGACCAAGAAGATCGCGGTCAGCCTGCCTGACCAGACCCTCGAGCGAGCGCAGACCGCGGTCAAGCGCGGCAAGGCGCCCAACGTCAGCAATTACATCGCGCAGCTCATCGACCGGGAGAGCGCGACCGAGACGTTCGAGGAGATGATCTCTGATTGGCTCCGTGAAAGCGGTGCGACGGAGAGGGAGATTCGCGCCGCCGAGCGCTCGGCGCTCGCAGACTTCGAGCGCGCCGGCATCATCCCCAAGGGCAAGCGCCGTGAAGCCTCGTCGCGTAAAGCTGGCTGACCCACCGCGCCTGCCCGGCATGGTCCTCGACGCCGGTGCGCTGCGCGCCCTCGAGCACCACGACGTCGCGCTCGCCGCCGCCCTCCGGATGGCACACAGGCTCGATCTGCCGATTCGTATTCCCGCCGCGGCGCTAGCCCAGGTGTGGCGCGGTGGACCGAGGAGCGCGCCCCTCGCACGGCTGCTCAGACAGCTCGCGCCGGTGGTCTCCGTGGACGAGCCGGCTGCGCGGCAGATCGGCGAATTCATCGCGGCAGCGCACCTCCCGGACGGTGCGCGCGCGGACGTCGTCGATGCGCACGTGGCGCTCACGACGCGCGCGACCCGGAGCGTCGTCTGGACGAGCGATCCCGAGAACCTGGCGCGCTACGGCGTCCGAGCAGAGCAGATCCGCAAGATCTGATCGAGCGCGCTCCGGCGCGCGCATGTCCCGCACCAGTTCGTACGGTCATGACGACTCTTTGACCCATCGTGAGTGACCTCGCAGCATCGCGTGATGTCGCGCGCAACACACTTGCGGTTGATGTTCGTCGTCGTCGCAGCGCTCGTCATGTGGCTTGGCGTCCTCAGCGGCTGCTGGCGCTCGCACGCGCGGAGTGATGGTTCTCGCCTCGACGCGGGTCTCGACGCTCATGAGCCCGAGCTCGACGCGGACACGACGGTCGATGCTGGGTGTGTTCCGCAGCTGTCGGTCCCCACGGACTGCCGCGTCGACTGGGCGCGCGCGATCGGCTCGGATGCCTACGTCGTGATCCCCGGCAGAGTGCGCGTCCGCGAGGACGGCTCGGCTCTCGCGCTCGTGCAGCCGGCGGGTGGGCGCGTGAGCATCGACTCGTTCGAATTCGGCGTGGGCGGGTTCTCAGCTTTGCTCAGCTTCGATCGCGGCGGAGCGGTGTCGTGGGCGCTCGACAGCCGCGGCGAGGTGCTCTGGACGAACCGCGACGTCGTGTCGAACACACGGGGCTATCCGCACGGGCTCGAGCGCCTCGCCGTGGCCGACGGTTCGCTGCTCTCGGCGGAGCCGCTGCCGGACCCCAGCGACCTCCACGCGCTCGCGCAGGCCGGGTGCGCCGCGGCCTGCGCCACCCGCGAGGTTCGCGCCCTCTCGTGGCACGACCGCGTCGACCTCGGCGCCCTCGGAGTCCTCGAGGCGCCCTTCGGTTTCTCGATCGTGCTGCTCGAAGATGACGCTCCTCGGTGGCATTGGTCGACGTCGCTCGATTTTGGGCTCGCGCCGATCGTCATCTTCCCGACGACGGGGATCGCGCCCGACGGCTCGCTCACGTTCCTCCTCTGGACCGGCGGGTACCCCACGCCCGCGCCGCTCTGTCTCGTGGGCGCGCCCTGCTTCAACTTCCCGGACACCCTGCTCGTTCGCCTCTCACCGACGGGGACCGTCGACTTCGCGCGCGTGCTCCGTGCCGCCCGGTCGCTGGTGATGACCGACGACGGCGGCTCCATCGTCAGCG
>CAIUAC010000860.1 GCA_903896985.1 uncultured Sandaracinus sp. | reverse complement strand
TGCCTCTGCCGGTTTAGGTTTTGGATCAGGAAAGTCAGGCTGGGACGGATCGAATGAGCAGAAAAATACCATTTCAACATACAGATTCGGCGGCGGCGCCACATATTTTCTGAATGATAATCGGGTCGGAGGAGGTCCAGACGCGCCCGGCGCCGTCGGCCGCGAGGCCGTAGATGTTCACGCCGACGCTCCAGCTGCCGAGGATGCGGCAGCGCGCCGCGAGGCCTGTGCCGTCGACCAGCGTGCCGCTGATCTTGACCATGCGGCCGTCGTTCCAGGTGCCCGCCCAGACGTTGCCGTCGGCGTCGATCGCGACGCCGCGCACGCCGCCCGTCACGTCCGCGCGACAGACGAAGTTGCCGTCGATGTCGAGGTGCACGACGTTCGACTGGTTCGGATCCGCCGCATTGCCCGTGATCAGCGCGCGGTTGCCGATCCACACGCTGCCGTCGAGCGGCACGGTCGTGCGCGACGGGTCGACGCCGTAGGCGGGGCGCTGCCAGTTCTTGACGCCGGTGTCGGTGTTGAGCTGCGCGATCTCGTTGACGCCCTGGACGGCGATGTAGATCGAGTTGCCCGTGAACGTCGCCTGGCCGAGCGTGATCGCGCCAGGCTCGCCGGGCGCCTCTTCGATGCCGTTGCAGGAGGTGCCGGTGCAGTCGGTCCACGGCGTCGCCCAGACGTGCGTGAAGCACGGCAGCGGCGGGCAGGTGCCGCAGGCGTTCGTGACGCCGTCGTCGATGACGCCGTCGCAGTCGTTGTCGACGCCGTCGCAGACCTCGACGGGCTCCGGCGCGCACTCGCCGCAGCGGTTCGCGACGCCCTCGTCGACGAGTCCGTCGCAGTCGTTGTCCATGCCGTCGCAGACCTCGACGGAGCTGCAGAAGCCGCAGCGATTGGAGCCCACGGCCCAGCGCTCGTCGGTCTCGCCGTCGCAGTCGTCGTCCTCGCCGTTGCAGATCTCGGGCAGCGGGGAGATCGCTCCCGCGCAGGCGCTCCAGCGCGCGAACTCGGTGCCTTCGCAGGTCTGCGAGCCGGCGACACAGCGCCCGACGCCAGCCGTGCCCGCGGGCCCGCCGTAGCAGGACTGCATCGCGCTGGTCGTGCAGGCGCAGCCGTCGTCCACGGCGCCGTTGCAGTCGTCGTCGAGGCCGTTGGCGCAGGTCTCGACGAGCGCGGGCGCGCCGCACGCGCCGCACGCGTTGCGCACGCCCTCGTCGACGGCGCCGTTGCAGTTGTCGTCGCGGTCGTTGCAGACCTCGGTCGCGCCCGGGTGCACCGTCGCGTCCGTGTCGTCGCAGTCCGCGGGGAGCGTCGAGCCGTCCCCGTCGGCGTCCGCGCAGCCGTCGTCAGCGACCCCGCTGCAGTCCTCGTCGACGCCGTTCGCGCCGACGCCCGCCGCGCACTCGGAGGCGGGCAGGACCTGACCGGTGCAGGTGCTCCAGTGCGCGTCGCCGCCGGTCGGATCGGGCACGCAGTCGCGTCGCCCGCCCGCGCAGAAGCCGACGCCGCTCGTCCCGAACGGCCCCTCGTAGCAGGGCTGGTTCGTCGGCGGCGTGCACACGCAGGGCTCGCCCGGGGCGCACACGCAGCGATAGTCGCAGTTGCAGTCCTCGTCGGTCAGGCCATCGCAGTCGTCGTCGAGGTCGTTGCCGCAGAGCTCCGTCGGCTCGGGCGCGCACTCCCCGCACGCGTTGCGCAGGCCCTCGTCGATCAGGCCATCGCAGTCGTTGTCGACGTGGTCGCAGACCTCGGGAGTGTCCTCTGCGACCGGCACGACCTCGCCTCGGCAGACGAGCGGTGCGCCCGCGCCCGGACACACGCCCACGCCGCCGTGACAGAGTCCGACGCCGCTCGTGGCGGCTGGGCCGGAGTAGCACGCGATCCAGTCGCCGACGCGGCAGTCGCAGTCGGCCTCGTCGACGGTGCCGTCGCAGTTGTTGTCCACGGCGTCGCCGCAGACCTCTCTGGCGCCCGGGTGTGCGGTCGCGTTCGAGTCGTTGCAGTCGTCGCCCGTGCTGCAGCCCGCGATCCCCGAGTAGCCGTCGCCGTCGGTGTCGACGCAGACGTCCCCCGGCGCGTCGCGCCCGGCGTCGGCGGGTCCGCTGTCGGCCAAGGCGACGCAGTGCCCGTCGAGGCACGCGAAGCCCGTGAGGCAGGGGACCGTCGACGAGCAGGTGGCAGCGGTGGGCTTGGCCCCACAGCTACAGCCGCCGAAGACCAACGAGAGCGCGAAGACCCAGGGTGCGAGCCACTTCATCCGGCGAGCATACCGGGCTCCGGCCTCCCGCGGGGAATGTGTGACGCGAATTTTGCGCGGGTCGCGCGGGCTACGCATTCTCATTTCGGCGCGCGTCGCCTACGCTGCCGCCGTGATCGACCGGCTCGGGGAGATTCAGCTGGAGCTGCGCGCGCGAGGTCTCGCGGGCTGGCTGCTCTGCGACTTTCGTGGGCAGAACCCGATCGCCGCGCGCGCGCTCGGCGTGAGCCAAGTGCCGCTGACGCGCCGCTGGTTCTACTACGTCGCCGCCGACGCGATGCCGGTGCTGCTCGCGCACGCGACGGAGCTGGACGCCTTCACGGAGGCGCCCGGCGACCACGTGCGCTTCACGAGCTGGACCTCGCTGCGCGCGGCGCTCGAGCGCCTGGTGCCGGTCGGCGGGAAGGTCGCGATGGAGTTCTGCGCGATGGGGAGCAATCCGTATCTCTCTCGCGTGGACGCGGGGACGGTCGACCTCGTGCGGAGCTATGGCGCGGAGGTCGTCAGCTCCGGCGATCTCGTGCAGCACTTCCTCTGTCGGTGGGAGCCCGAGCAGCTCGCGGCGCACCGGCGCGCGGCGACGGCGCTCGGCGAGCTCTGCGCGGAGACGGTCGCCTCGCTCGGGGCGCGGCTGCGCGCGGGCGAGCGCGTGCACGAGCACGAGCTGCAGGAGCAGCTGATGCGCGGGCTCGAGGCGCGCGGGCTCGTCACGGAGGGGCGGCCGATCGTCGCGGCGGGGCCGCACACCGCGAGCCCGCACTACGTGCCGACGAGCGCGACGAGCGCGTTCCTCGAGCGGGGCGAGGTGGTGCTGCTCGAGCTCTGGGCGCGCGAGCCCGCTCTCGACGCGCCCTTCGCAGAGATGGCCTGGGTCGCGGTCGTCGAGGAGCGCGTACCGCCGCGCCTCGCCGCCGTGTTCGCGGTCGTCGTCGAGGCGCGCGACCGCGCGATCGAGCTGATCCGCTCGCGCCGCGCCGCGAGCAAGCGGGTGCTCGGCTTCGAGGTCGATCGCGCCGCGCGGGAGGTCGTCGCGCGGCACGGGCACTCCGGGCGCTTTCCGCACCGCACCGGGCATCACCTCTCGACGGTGGTCAACTCGGGCGACGCCGCGACGCTCGATGACCTCGAGATCCACGACACCCGCGAGCTCGTCCCGGGGCTCGCTTGGTCCGTGCATCCGGGCCTCTACTTCGAGGAGTACGGCGTGCGCACCGCCGTCGACATCTACCTCGACGAGTCCGGTTTGCTCGTCACGACGCCGCTGCAGCGCGAGGTCACCGCGCTGCTCGCGCCCGGCTGAGCGCGTCGAGCGCCGACGGGAGCGGCGGGCGTCGAGTGGGCGCCGCCTCCCCCGGGCCGAGCGCTCGCCTCCATGAGAGTCCCGTGTGAATATGCGACCGCGGCGCGCCGTATCATTGCCGCTCGAGGCGCACGTTCGCCGTACACGACGGCTGGCTCGCCAGACCGCACGAAGAAGAGGAAAGCAAGATGCGCAAAGCTCTGTTCGCGGCCGTGATCCTGGCCATCGCAGCCACCGGCTGCACCATCGAATACGCCGAACAAGGGCGGGGCACGATGTACTACGCGGACGCCTACGCGGCCCCGCAGGAGGTCGTCGTCACCAGCGCTCCGCCTCCTCCGCAGGTGACCGTCACCGCGCGCCCCGGCAAGCCCGACCCGAACGCGGTCTGGCTCGAGGGACACTGGGCTTGGCAGGGCCGCTGGGTCTGGCTCGATGGCCACTGGGAGACGCCGCGCGTCGGCTATGCCTGGACCGCGCCGGTCGTCGTCACCGAGGGCGGTGGCTATCGATATCACGCGGGCTATTGGCGCCCGGCCGCGCAAGAGCCGCCGCCCGTCTACCGCGGCGGCGTGACGGTCGTCGGTGGCTACCAGGGTGACGGCGATCACGGTGGGTATCACGGTGGCGGCTATCCGGGCGGCGGCACGGTGCAGGTGAACCCTGCGCAGCCGCAGCCGGGCACGACGACGGTGTACGTGCAGCCGCAGCAGCCGCAGCCGCGCCCCGGCACGACGACGGTGGTCGTGCAGCCCGCGCAGCCGCAGCCGCGCCCGGGGACGACGACGGTGGTCGTGCAGCCCGCGCAGCCGCAGCCGCGCCCGGGTACGACGACGGTGGTCGTGCAGCCGCAGCCGCAGCCGCAGCCGCCTCCTCCCTTCGAGAACCCGCACGGCGGCGTGAACGTCAACGTCAACGTGCGCCCCGGCGTCGTGCAGGCGGGCGTCGTCAATCCGGTGCAGCCGGTGCAGCCGGGCACGCAGATCGGCGTCGGCGTTCGTCCCGGCGTCGTGCAGGCGGGCGTCGTCAATCCGGTGCAGCCGGTGCAGCCGGGCACGCAGCTCGGCGTCGGGGTCCGCCCCGGCACCGTGCAGGCGGGCGTCGTCAATCCCGTGCGACCTGGCCTCAACGTCAACGTCGGCGGCAACGTCAGCGTCGGCAACAACCCGGCGCTCCCCACGAACGTGCAGCTTCAGTGCAGCGCGTCCGGCGCGGTGCCCCGCGGCGCGCAGCTCATGATCCAGGGGAACGGCTTCGGCGCGGACACGCGCGTGCAGATCGGCGGGCAGTTCGCGCCGATCGTTCGCACCTCCGCGACGCAGGCCGTCGTGCAGGTCCCGAATGACTCGCCCGGAGGCGTCGTGTCGGTGACCTCGGGCGGGCAGACCGTCAGCTGCGGCTCGGTCCGCACGATGGGCGCCGGCGGCAGGTAGCGCGCTCGGCTCGGCTCGAAGAGGCGCGGGCGGCGGGTCAAACCGCTCGCCCGCGCGCTCGTTTCAGGGCCCTGAGTGCCGGGTCACTTCGGATAGACGTAGAAGCCCTCGCCGCTCTTTCGGCCGAGCTTGCCGGCGCGAACCAGCTGGCGCAGCAGCGCGGGTGGCCGGAACTGCTCGCCGAGCTCGCGGTGCAGGTGCTCGAGGATCGCGAGCCGCACGTCGAGCCCGACGAGGTCGGTGAGCTCGAGCGGTCCGAGCGGGTGCTTGTAGCCGAGCTTCATCGCGGTATCGATGTCCTCTGCGCTCGCGACGCCCTGCTCGAGCATGCGGATCGCCTCCGCGCCGATCGCCACGCCGAGGCGCGAGGTCGCGAAGCCGGGGAAGTCGCGGACGACGATCGCCTTCTTGCCGAGCTTCTCGACGAGCGCGCGCGCGCCCTCGAGCGCCGCCTCACCCGTGCGAATCCCGCGCACGATCTCGACGAGCTCCATCACCGGCACCGGGTTGAAGAAGTGCAGCCCGACGACGCGCGAGGGATCGCGCACGGCGCCCGCGATCTCGGTGACGCTGAGCGAAGAGGTGTTCGTCGCGAGCAGCGCGTGTGGCGGCGCGAGCGCGTCGAGCTCCCGGAACGCCGCGAGCTTCCACTCCATGCGCTCGGGGATCGCCTCGACGACGACGTCCGCGTCGCGCACGGCGTCGGCGAGCACCGTCGTCGTCGTGAGCGCCGCGAGCACGCGCGCGCGCCCGGCGTCGTCGA
>CAIUAC010000859.1 GCA_903896985.1 uncultured Sandaracinus sp. | reverse complement strand
TCCGCGCGCGCCTCTACTTCGCGCACGCCGACGCCGACCGGAGCTGCACGCGCGAGGACCGCGCCACCCTCGAGACCGCGCTGCTCGCCGCAGGCGTGCACTTCGAGTCGGAGCTGTACGTCGGGAAGGGCCACGGCTTCGCCGTGCGGGGCCTGCCGCCCTACGACGAGTCGGCGTGCGAGCGACACTGGGAGCGCGTGCTCGCGCTCTTCGACGACGCCCTCGAGCGCTGACCGCGCACCGCGTCGCGAGGCGCCCCGCCCGGGACGTGACTGCGCGGTCCGCCGTCCCCTCGTACGCTCGTCGACGCGATGACCACGCCCGGCCCGTACCGACCCCTACCCGCTCACCTGGCGAGTCTCTCTGTCGCGGAGGTCTGGGCGCGGGTCGAGGGCTAACTCAGTGCCCATCATCCGACGCTCCCCGACGACTATCGCGCCTCGCTCCGCGTGCACGCCGACGAGCGCCCGCGCTCCACCCACGACGGTCGCGGCGTCTACGCCGACACGCCCTTCGCCGCGCTGCGCCTGCTCCCGCCCCCCGTGCTGCTCGCGCGTCGACGGTGGCTCGAGGCCTACGAGGCGTTTCCGTATTCCGAGCACGCGCGACACACGGGCGCGCTCGAGCGCGCCTACCATCATCGGGGCTGGATCCCCGTCGCGCAGGCCGACGAGGACCTCGCCGTCTTCAGGTCATCGAGTCGACGCACGTCTCGCGCGACGCGCGCTCTGCGTGGTCGACGAGATCACCAAGCGGACTCCGGGGAAGCGACGGGTGCTCCTCACGGCGGCCCATATTTGTGGAATTAGATATGAATACTGTCGGCTAGTACCTAAGGTCCGCCGCTCGCCGGGTAACAACGAGCAAGGATCTTGACGATGAGCAACGCCCACATGACCCAAAATCTCCCAGCAAAGTGGGTCGCAGCGGCCGCAGCGGCGCTTCTATGCGGGCTGGCGGCGCCCAGCGGCGCGAGCGCTGATGTCCTCGTCGACACCTTCGACGTCGGCGGCGGCTTTCACCCCGACTACTATTCAGTGGCGGCCACCGGACGGGATATGCCCCCCTTTGGCTTCGATGCCATGCGCTCCGCCGTACGCTTCAGCGTCTCGGGCGGCGACGCGACTCTCACGTCGGTCACACTCCCGGTCAGCTTCCAGGGCGTCGGCACGAACCTCCGCGTTCGCATCACGAGCGACGCGGGCGATATGCCCGGCGCGACCCTGGAGGTGCTGAGCGAGAACGCGAGCATCTGGCCCGTCGGCGCGAGTCCGTTCACGACGACGACGACGGTCACCTCCACGACCCACCCGACGTTGACCGACGGTGCGAGCTACTGGCTCGTGTTGGAGCTGACCTCCATGCCTACCGCGCCCGCGTCGTCCGGCTACAATTGGTCCGTCAACCACAGCGGAGTGACGACGGAGTTCCGGCAGCAGCGGTCCATGGGCTCACTGCCCACCGACCCGTGGAGTGGTTCCGTCGGCCCGGACACAGTCGCGTTCCGGGTCGAAGGAAGCCGACTCCTCTTGAACGGCACCGTCTGCACCACCGATGAGTCGTGCGGCAGCGGGAACTGCGCGGACGGCGTGTGCTGCGACACCGCGTGCGGAGGCAGCGTAGTCGACTGCATGGCGTGCAGCGCGGCTGCCGGAGGGGTCGTCGACGGCACGTGCGGTGCGCTCAGCGCAGCGGCTGCGCCGGGCGTCGAGTGTCG
>CAIUAC010000858.1 GCA_903896985.1 uncultured Sandaracinus sp. | reverse complement strand
TGGGTCGAGGATCGTTCGCTCGCGCCGCCAGACGACGCGGAACTCGCGGTCGTAGGTCCAAACGCGCGCCTTCTTCAGGCGCGCCGTGGCGATGACGAGCGTCGCGTCGGCCCAGTCCGGGCGATGCTCGGCGTACCGGGCTACCCACTCGAACGCCGCGCGCCGTGACTCGGCGGGTCGCTCGTCCGGCAGCACGCCGATGGGGAGGGCGTCGAGCAGCCGCGCGAGGCGAGCCCGCTGCGACGCGGCGCCGAGCAGATGGAGCGCCTCGGTGAGCACGCCGTCGGACACCACGAAGAGCTCCCGCGCGAGCCGGTCGAGGTCGCGCACCGCCGTCGCGTGCAGCGCGTCCATCGGATCACAGAGCGCGACGAGCGGCGTGCTGTCGACGAGGATCACGGCGCCCCGCTCCGCAGGCGCGCGGCGATGTGACGCTGCACGGCGTGCCGGTCCGTCGTGTCGACGCCGTGGCTCCGGGTGCCCGGCGGATCGGGGAGCTCCGCGAGCAGCGCGGCGATGAGCTGCGACGGCTTCTGCTTCCGCGCGAGGTGCCCGAGGCGCCGCGCGTGCTCCGCGCGGATCGCCTCGCGCACGATGCGCGAGATCGGGATCCCCTCCTCGCGGAGCTGGTCAGCGAGGTGCTGGTCCTCGGCATCGAGGCGGACGTTGAGCAGGGGCATCCCCCTAGTGTAAAGACAGAGCGTCCTTACGTCGAGCGCTTCGGCAGGGTTCATGTCCCCTTCTCGGCGAAGAGCCGCGGCGGTTGCGCGGCGCTCCCCCCTGAGCCTGGCGCGTGCTTCCGACCGCTCAGGTCATGCCGAAGAGGATCGGCACGAGCAGCACGGTCACGGCCATGATGAGCAGGTCGAGCGGCAGGCCCATGCGGACGAAGTCCGTGAAGCGGTAGCCGCCGGGGCCGTAGACCATCAGGTGCGTCTGGTACGCCGTCGGCAGCGCGAAGCCGCTCGAGCCGGCGATGGCGATGGCGATGGCGAAGGGCATGAACGGCACCCCGAGCGAGAGCGCCGCGGCCTTGGCGACGGGGAACGCGATCACCACCGCCGCGCTGTGCGTGACGAACTCCGTGCAGAGCAGCGTCGTCAGGTACACGCCGAGCAGCACGCCGCGCGGGCCGAGCGACGCCGTCAGGCCGACGAGGCCCTCCGCGAGCGTCCCCGCCGCGCCGCTCTTGTCCATCGCCTTGCCGAGGCCGATCGCCGCGCCGATCGCGAGCAGCACGTGCCCGTCGATCGACTTGCGCGCCTGCTCGAGCGAGACGCAGCCCGTCGCGATCATCAGCGTCGCCGCGACCGACGCCGCGATCAGCAGGCTGACGTGCGTGAAGCTCTCCGCCGCGTTGACCACGACCATCACGCCGAGGATGCCGATGGCCGTCCAGGCGCGGTCGTGTCGCAGCGGCTGCGAGCCTGGCACGCTGACGAGGAAGAGCTCGCGCGAGTGCCGGTGCGCGTCCACGAAGCGCGGGTGCGCCTCGACGAGCACGGTGTCGCCGACGCGCAGCTCGATGTCGCCGATCTTGCGCACGAGCCGCTCGCCGCCGCGGTGCACCGCGATCACGGCCGCGTCGTAGCGCGTGCGGAACCGCGCCTCGCGGATGCTCATCCCGACCACCGGGCACGAGCGCCCGACGACCGCCTCGACGAGCACGCGGTTCGCGCGCGAGCGGTCAGCGAGCTTGAAGACCTGCTCGGTCGCCGGGCGCAGCCCGCGGATCTTCTGCAGATCGACGACCGCCTCCACGATGCCGACGAAGATCAGCCGGTCGCCGCCCCGCAGCCGCTGATCGGGCGCGACCGCCACGATCGACTCGCCGTCGCGCTCGATCTCGACGAGGTACGCGTGCTGCAGGTGCCGGAGCCCCGCGTCCTCGACCGTCTTGCCGTCGACCGCGCTGCCCGGCTCGACCAGCATCTCGACCGTGTACTCGCGCGCGTCCTCCTGCGTCGTGCTCGCCGTGCGGCGCTCGGGCAGCAGCCAGCGCGACGCGACGAGGACGTAGACCACGCCGACGATCGCCGCGGGCACGCCGACCTTCGTGATCGTGAACATCCCCATCGTCGGCAGGTGCGCGTCGACGAGCATCGCCTGCACGATCAGGTTCGTGCTCGTGCCGATCAGCGTGCAGATCCCGCCGAAGATCGCGAAGTAGCTGAGCGGGATGAAGAGCTTGCTCGCCGCGAGGCCGGTCTGCTTCGACCAGTCGTTGACCCCCGGCATGAACATCGCGACGACGGTCGTGTTGTTGAGGAACGCGCTCGCCGCAGTCACCGGCAGCGCCAGCCGCGCCTGCGCCCCGAGCGCGCTCCGCGGCCGTCCGAGCACCCGGTCCGTCAGCAGCGACATCCCGCCCGTCTGCGAGAGCCCCTCGGCGACCACGAAGAGCACCGCGATCGTGACGATCGCCTCGTTGCCGAACCCCGCCGCGAGGTCCCGCGGCCCGGGCAGCCGCTCCGAGAACTCCGACAGCACCCCGATCGCGCCCGCCCCGGCGAGCAGCACGACGTCCGGCGACGCCAAGCTCCGCACGAGCGCCACCAGACACCCACCGAGCACCGCCAGAGTCGCCCACGCTTCCCAGTGCACGCTCGGCGTATATCACAGCCTCCCGCGCCGCTCAGCGTTGGGCGGGAGGGGAGCGCGGGCTCCACCCCGACCTCGGCGACGACTCGATGACCGAGGTGCGGGTCCGGCAGCTGATCGAGGAGTCGATCAGCTCGAGTATGCTCGAGGGCGCGCGCCCGGCGACGCGCGAGCGCGCGCGACAGCTCGTGCGCGAGGGCAGGGCGCCTGCGACCCACGACGAGCGGATGGTCGTCCACAACTGGCGCGCCATGGCGCGAATCCCCGCCCTGTGCGCCGAGCGTCGGGCGCTCACCCTCGACGACCTCCGCGAGCTGCACAGCCTCCTCGGAGAGGGCGCCCTCGCGCGTCGTGGGCGCCGAGGGCGCGTTTCGCGGGGAGGAGCACACCATCACCGTCGCCGACGGGGACGGGAATATCTGGTTCACGCCGCCGCCGGCCCGTGGCCTCGAAGACCGCGTCGCCGCGCTGCTCCGCTTCGCTGACGGGCGCGAGGGGGCGGACTTCGTCCACCCGATCGTCCGCGCCGTCCTCTGCCACTTCTGGCTCGCCTACGAGCACCCGTTCCGCGACGGCAACGGCCGCGTCGCGCGCGCGCTGTTCTATTGGTGCCTGCTCCGCCACGGCTACGACCTCGCGGAGTACCTCTCGATCGCGCCGACGACGGCGCGGTGCGCCAGGAACCCCGTGAAGCGACGCCCACGGGAGGGCGCCGATGGCCCCTCTCTCGTCGAGAGAGAGGGGCGGGCGGGTAGAGCTCGCGCAGCGCGGGGGTGAGGACTGCGGAGGTGAGGACCGCATGAACGTCCAACCCCCCCTCCAGCAACGTACTCAAGCGAACGTTTCACCAGTGGTCGGGTCATGTCGTTGACAGCCCTGGCCGCGTCGATATACTCAGCCAGCTTTCGGGGAGGCTTCATGCTCGCGCGCTTCAAGTCAGTCGCCTCGCAGCTCGGGGGATTCCGCTACGCCATCACGCTCGCCATCGCGGCGCTGCTGATTGGCGGCGGCATCGCGCTCGCGCAGGACCGCACGGGCGGTGAGGGCCCGGCCCAGAACGGTGAGGACGGCGCCGCCGACGTCGAGCGCCACGCCAACCTCAGCGGCCCCGAGCAGGTCGCCGAGGCCGAGCGCATCGGCACGCGGGCCACGCAGATCAGCCGCCGCGTCCAGCAGATGCTCGACGAGGCCCGCCGTGAGCGCGACATCATGCGCGTCACCTGCCTCAACGATAAG
>CAIUAC010000857.1 GCA_903896985.1 uncultured Sandaracinus sp. | reverse complement strand
GAGCGTGCTCTCAAGGACTGGCAGCCCGCCTATGACCCGTCGTGGATGTGGGCGGACCTCGGGCTCGCGACCGAAGCGGACGCCTCGTGTCCAGCGCCGCTGGCCCACGAGCGGGTAGCCGAGCGCGTCCCTGGGAGCGGTGATGCGAGCCGCGCGTGTGCGGAGCGGGCTCGTGCGTTGCCCTCGTTCTCGGAGACGTCGACGACGCTGGGAGAGAACGAGCTTCGACACGATCTCGAGCTCCAGCGCTTCCTGCGTCGGGACCGCCCGTCGGAGAACGACTCCGGCCAAGAGGGCTTCCATGCGGCGCCCTACATCGGCTTGATGGTCAACTTCGACCTGCGCCGCCGCAAGGCGTTCTGGGTGGATGCGGGGCCGTCGTTCATGCTCGAGAACACCGACTTGGACGTCGCAGGTGAGGACCATCGGGCCGCGCAAGCGCTCCCCGCGCTCACCGCAGCCGACGCCGCACTCGGAGTCGGTGTTCTTTCTCCCCGGCAAGAACGATATGCGCCAGGTGCGCCAGCTCCGGGAGCTTCAGCGAGCGCCTGATGGTGGCACCCTCTTCGCGCGCTTCATGGTGCGGGGGCACTGGCGGCGCCCGGCGAAGAGCTGGACTGAGCAAGGCCTGCGCTGGATCGAGCCGTACTGGAAGGGGCCAGACATGGCTTCGGTGATCGAGAAGGCGTACCGGCTGAAGGCGTGATGAACGGAGGCGGTTGCCGGGCCAGGGCGCGCCCTCTCGCTACCGACGTTTCAAATAGGTGAGGTAGTGGTCAGGCGCGAGGATCGGCATTGCGTCGTTCTTCGTGACGCAAGACATCCAGTACGGCCCAGCGAGCTTCATAAACACCTCGTACTGCGCAGCCGTGGAGCCGTCGTCGTCGAAGTACACGAGCTTGTCCTCGACCATCTCCTCGATCTGGCTCTTGGCCTCCTTCGGGAAGCCCTTGGGGTCGCCGAACATGAAGACTTCGTCGCCGTAGGCCAACGTGCGGATCAGCAAGATCTCTCCCTTGCCGTACTCCTCGACTGACTGCACTGCCGAGGTCACGTTGCCCGTGAAGAGCTCGCGGAGCTTGGCGACCTTCTTCGTGTGCATCACGTCTTGATGAAGCCCGAGGCGGCTCCTGCGCGCCTCCTTGATGAACGGCTGAAGCTGCGGCCCGACGTCGGTCTGCTTCAAGAACTCCTCGAAGTAGTCGAGGGCAGTCTGACGCGCGGATCCGAACGGGAAGTCGAACAGAATCCAGCTCTGGACGAAGAGGTCGTCGTCGAAGGCTGGGTCGTGCATGAAGAGCTTCTCCAAGTCTCTCCAGCACCGCGTCAGCGGCGGGTACTTATCCTCCGCGACGCAAGCGATCCCGAAGAACAGCAAGTATCGAAAGCTGCGGATGAAGTACGCGATGCCCTCCGGTCCGGAGATCTTCTCAGTCAAGAACCCGTGGGCCTGCTTCGCGGCGCGCAGCTCGTCGAGGGAGTAGGCGGCGGGCTTCATGCCGCCCGGCAGGAGCGCGTGCCAGGGTGTCTTGGGCTTTGCCATCGAGTGGAGCGGTAGCAGGCGCAGCCGGCGGGTTCTACCTGCTGATGCGCGAAGCAGGCGTCACGGCGACCTTCGCTTCGTCGGCTTCGCGGGGACCGCGGGCTTCGTCGATCCCGCGCCGTCGGCGCTCACGGCGGGCCGCCGCGCCTGCTCCGCCGCCTCCCGCTCACAAGCCAGCTCGAGGTCGCGTTCGAGAGTGTCGCCCCGCCTGGCAGGCCCGGTCGACTAGGACGCGAGCCTCCTCGTCAACCTCAACTGTCACTCTTTGGCGGACTCGGGCGGCGGCCTACTCCTCACTTCGCAACTGCCCCGGCTCTCATGAAGAGGGGATTGTAGGCGGTATCGGGATAGCCGATGCAGAGAATGGAGCACCCCCGGGAACGAGGTCCCGGCCGGTGAGTCGGTGCTTCGGGCTTTGAATCGCGCTGCGTCGGCTCCAAGAGGCGAGTCTCCGCCGTGCTGACGTTCATCGGTGTTGCGCAGCGCTCCGGACTCGGCTCGCCGTGTCGTGCGGCCGGCCCTCTCACGCAAAGTCGTCGTCCTGGTCGCGGCTCGCGACGACGTCTTCGTCGTACTCGATCACGCGCTCGTCGCTCGGCTCGACGTACCCGAGCGGCGCCTCTCCGCGTGCGTAGCCGATGGCGCGGTAGCCGCGGAGGCGCTTCTCGAACATGCG
>CAIUAC010000856.1 GCA_903896985.1 uncultured Sandaracinus sp. | reverse complement strand
GCTCCAGAGGATGTAGTCGCCGAAGCCGAACACGAAGCCGCCGCGCTCGAGGAAGGGCAGATTGTAGCCGCCGAGGAAGAGCGTGATGATCAGCGTGGACGCGAGGATGACCTCCGCGTACTCGCCCATCATGAACATCGCGAACTTCATCCCCGCGTACTCGGTGACGTAGCCGGCGACGATCTCGGACTCACCCTCGGGGATGTCGAACGGGATGCGCTTGGACTCGGCTGTCGACGCCGCGAAGTAGAGGAGGAACGCGAGCGGCTGGACGAAAATTCCCCAGACGTGCGCCTGCTGCCAGTGGACCATGTCCTCGAGCAGCAGCGAGCCGTAGACCATGAAGCAGCCGACGAGCGAGAGGCCGAGCGTGACCTCGTAGCTGACCATCTGGCTCGCGGCGCGGATGCCGCCGAGGAGCGAGAACTTGTTGTCGCTGTTGTAGCCGGCGAGCGCGGCGCCGACGATGCCGGTGCCCGCGACGGCGAAGATGTAGAGGATGCCGACGTTGAGCGAGGACACCTGCAGCGCGGTCCCGGGGACGAGCGCGTCGACCGCGCCATCGGTCGGGATGTGCTCGTTCCAGAGCGACGGGTAGAACGTGTCGCTGAAAGGCACGACCGCCATCGTGATCAGCGCCGGCACCACGGAGATGAAGGGCGCCGCGGAGTGGAGGAGCTTGTCCGCGTTCTGCGGGACGAAGTCTTCCTTCCAGATCAGCTTCATCGCGTCCGCCGCCGAGTGCAGCAGGCCGAAGAGCGTGATCCGGCCGTTCTCCGGCAGGAGGATGTCGAAGATGCGCCAGATGCCGAGGTGCACGACGCCGGCGAGGAGCACGACGCCAGCGACCCAGGCGGGCGCCGGTGCGGTCTCTGCCAAGCGCGCCGCGAGGAGCAGCGCCACGCCGCCGACCGTGGCGCCGACGCCGACCGCGAGCACGCCCGCCTTCAGCGCGCCCCGGAACTGGAGCAGGAACGGCGGCAGCGGGAGCGCCGCGCGCGTCGGACCGACGCGGTCCTGCATCTTCGCGCTCTGCCGCCGCTCGGCCCACAGCATGATCGGCACGGAGCCGACGATCAGGCCGATCGTGAAGAGGACTTTGACCGGGATCGAGAGGGCGAAGAAGGGGTCCATGGTCCTGTCAGGCCGTCGCCGCGGGCTGCGCGGTGGGCGTTGAGGCCGGCAGCGCGCGCCGGACGTCCTCTAGCTTGCCGAAGTCGATGGTCGCGCCGAGGGCCCGCGCGAGCTCCGCGAGGGTCTCCCAGGCGGACTTGATGCCGTCCGGCGCGTGGATCGCGCGCTTGAACTGCTGCGCGAGGCCGTGGCGGTTGGTGAAGGTGCCGTTCGTCTCGGCATGCGTCGCGACCGGCACGAGCACCGACGCGATCGACGGCAGCGCACCCTCGTTCGAGGCGAGGCTGATGACCGGCACCTTGGAGAGCGCCGCGAGCTCCGCCGCGGACTCCTGCGACGCCCAGCCGAGCGCGAGCACCGCGCCCACGCTGCCGGACGCGACGTCCGCGAGCAGCTTGGCCGTGGTGCCGAGCGACGCGAAGCCGTGCTGCGCCGCGACGGCCGTCGCGCCCGCGCGGTTCGGGTTGTTGTCGGCGTCGCGGAGGATGGCGTCACCGTCCCAGCCGCCCTGCGCCGCGAGGTACACGCTGCTCGCGCCGAGCACGTCGCGCGCGAACTTCGCGAGCACGTGGTTGTCCTCGCTCGAGTGCTGCGCGGAGAAGACGACGCCGACCTTCTTGCCGGCCTTCTTGGCGGCCGCGAGCAGCGCGGCGGCCTCGGTCAGCGCCGCCGACGGCGTCACGTCGACGAGCCCGCCCGTAGCGCGGACGCGCCCCGCGGTGACGCGCCCCTCGTGGAAGCGCCGGTACGACATCATGCCGTCGTCGCACATCCAGTACTTGTTGACGGCTTCGTTGTCGCGGGGCCGGAGGCGCTGGACCTCCTGCGCGCGGGGCTCGAAGTCGATGAACATGTTGCAGCCCGTCGCGCAGCCCGAGCAGACGCTCGGCGCCGCCTTCAGGAACCACACGCGCGCCTTGAAGCGGAAGTCGCGCGAGGTGAGCGCGCCCACCGGGCATACATGCTCGCTCATCAGCGTGTACTTGTGGTCGAGCTCGCGGCCCGGCGACAGGCAGATCTCGTTGACGTTGCCGCGCTCGCGCATGTCGAGGACGGGGTCCTTGGCGACCTCGTCGTTGAAGCGGATGCAGCGCGTGCACATCACACAGCGCTCGCCGTCGTACACGATGGTCGGGCCGAAGCGCACGGCCTTGCTCTTGTGCACGGGCTCCGTCTGCTTGCGCTTCAGCTTGGTCTGATGCGCGAGCCAGTAGTCCTGCAGCTTGCACTCGCCGGCCTGATCGCAGATCGGGCAGTCGACGGGGTGATTGAGCAGCAGGAACTCCTGCACGGTCGCGTGCGCGGCCTTGGCCGGCTCCGACTGCGAGGAGACCTCGAGGCCGTCGGTCACGGCCTGCTGACAGGCGGGGACGAGCTTCACCTTGGTCGCGTCGACGTACTCGTTCTTCTTCGCGTCCCACTGCATGATCGGCAGCATCATCGGGCGGCCGCTCTTGACCTCGACGAGGCACATGCGGCAGCTCGCGACGACGCTCAGCCCCGGATGCCAGCAGTAGTGGGGAATCTCGATTCCCGCGCGCCAAGCCGCACGAATGATCGTGTCGCCGGGCTGATACTCGAGGTCCTGTCCATTGAGCTTGAAGGTCGGCATTCGCTCACTCACCGATCACACTCGCCACCGATCATGTTCACGGTGCCGAAGGTCGCGATGATGTCCGCGATCATCGAGCCCACGAGCATGTCGCGCAGGATGGCGAGGTTGATGAAACACGGCGGTCGGCAGCGCACGCGATAGGGCGTGCCCGACCCGTCCGAAACGAGATGGAAGCCGAGCTCGCCGTTGGCGCCCTCGGTGTACGAGTAGACCTCGCCAGCGGGGATCTTGATCCCCTCCATGACGAGCTTGAAGTGCGCGATCGTCGCCTCGATGGTCGAGTAGACGAGCGGCTTCTCGGGGAGCGTGATGCGCAGGTCCTCGACGCAGATCAGCCCGTCGTCCGGCATCTGATCACACGCCTGCGCGAGGATCTTGCACGACTGCCGGATCTCCTCGGTGCGCACGAGGAAGCGGTCGTAGTTGTCGCCGTCGTGCCCGACGACGACCTCGAAGTCGAAGCGGTCGTAGACGAGGTACGGGTTCGCCTTGCGCACGTCGTAGTCGATGCCCGTCGAGCGGAGCATCGGCCCGGTGACGCCAGCGTCGAGCGCGAGCTCCTTGCTGAGCTTGCCGACGCCCTGCATGCGGTCGATGAAGATGCGGTTGCGCAGCAGCATCGTCTCGACCTCGCCGAGGACCTTCTCGATCTCGGGAAGGAGCGCGCGGACGTCCTGCTTGAGCGTCGCGGTGGGCGCCTTCGCCATGCCGCCGATGCGCGCGAAGGAGTGCATCATGCGCGCGCCGGTCTCCTTCTCGAGGATGTCCCAGACCCAGTCGCGCACCTTCAGGCACCAGAGGAGCGGCGTGAACGCGCCGAGCTCCATCGCCGAGGCGGCGTTGCAGGTCAGGTGATCCGAGACGCGCGCGAGCTCGCCGAGGATGACGCGGTAGTACTGGCTACGCTCGGGCGCCTTGATGCCGAGGAGCTTCTCTGCGGCGAGCGCGAAGCCGACGTTGTTGAGCGCCGGCGAGCAGTAGTTGAGGCGGTCAGTGTACGGGAAGATCTGCTGCCAGGTCCCGCGCTCGCAGCTCTTCTCGAAGCCGCGATGCAGGTAGCCTGGCTGGACGTCGATGTCGCGAATGATCTCGCCATCGAGGTCGACGATCATCTTGATGGTGCCGTGCATCGCGGGATGCGAAGGCCCCATGTTGAGTCTCATGGGGTCGGACGGCAGCTCCAGTGCCGACTCGTCCTCGAGCTCCTCTTCGATCGGCTCCATCGTCTCGTCTCCGTGGGCGGCGCCGTCTGCGGCGAATGAAGTGACGACCTCGGCCCTGGCCGAGGCGCTGGCCTGTCCTCAGGCCTTACCGGGGATCTCGGCAGGTCGCGGGGAGCCCGTCTGCGCGGCGCTCGTCTCGCTCGTGTTTCGCTTCTGGCCCTGCTGCACCGCGAGGGCGGGCGCGACCTGAAGGTCTTCGCCCTGCAGCCGCGCGGCCCAGTCGATTCGCGCGAAGGGCTGGCCCTCTGCAGGCCCGAACGGCGGCAGCTTCTGGATGGAGTCCGCATCGCGGTACTGCACGAGGGGCTGCGTGCGCTCGATCGGGTAGTCCTTACGGAGCGGATGCCCCACGAACTCCGGGTAGAGCAGGACGCGCCGCAGATCCGGGTGCCCACGGAAGACGATGCCGAACATGTCGAAGCACTCGCGCTCGGTCCAGTTCGCGCCGCGCCACACCGGATAGAGGGAGTCGAGCTCCTGGCCCTCGCCGACGCGCGTCTTCAGGGCGAAGCGGTGCCCCTTGCTCATCGAGCGCGCGCGGACGACGACGTCGAAGCGCGGCAGCGAAGGCACGCGCTCGGGGTAGTCGACGGCGGTCAGATCGGTGAAATGATCGAGCACGGTCTGCGCGTCGGTCTTCAGGAAGAGCGCGATCTCGCGCCAGTCCTTCGGGGCGACGATCGCCGTGTCGTCACCGCGGAAGCTCGAGGTCTCGAGGATGCGGTCGCCGAACACCGCCTTCAGCCGGTCGAGGATCTTGGTGCTCATTCGCCATTTCCTTCGCGGCCAGCGGCGCGTGCGAGGTCGGCCGCGTGCGTGGCGTCGGCACCCGACACCGGCTCACCGCGCGTGCGCAGTTGCGCGAGCTTCGGCAGCTCGCGGGGCGGCACGGTGATGGGGCCGCGGGTGCCGCTCTGGATCTTCTCCATCAGCAGCGAGAGCGCGTCGAGCACGGCCTCCGGGCGCGGGGGGCACGCGGGGATGTAGACGTCGACCGGGATGATCTTGTCGACGCCGGGGAGCGTCGTGTAGTTGTCGTAGAAGCCGCCCGTCGAGGCGCAGGTCCCGAACGCGATCACCCACTTGGGCTCGGAGATCTGCTCGTAGATCCGCTTGAGCACGGGCGCCTGCCGCTGGCTGACGGTGCCGACGACCCAGAGCAGATCCGCTTGGCGCGGCGAGAAGCGCGGCGCCTCGGCGCCGAAGCGCGCGATGTCGTAGCGCGGCCCCGCGGCGGCGAGGAACTCCATGCCGCAGCAGGCGGTCACGAACGGATACTGGAAGAGCGAGTACTTACGAGCCCAGGAAAGCAGCGCGGTGAGCTTCGTCGTGGCGAAGTTCGAGTCGCCGCCGAGAATGGTCTTCACTTCTCCCATTCGAGGGCTCCCTTTTTCCATGCGTAGACGAGGGTGATGACGAGCACGGTGAGGAACAGCGTCATCTCGACGAGCCCCATCCAGCCGAGGCGGCGAAAGAGCGCGGCCCACGGATAGAGGAACACCGCCTCGATGTCGAAGATGACGAAGAGGATCGCGGTCAGGTAGAACTTGATGCTCAGCCGGACGTTCCGCGCGCCCGTCGAGGGGGAGCCGGACTCGTAGGGGAGCGCCTTCTCAGCGGTCGGGTTCTTCGGCCCGAGCACCACGCCGAGCGTGAAGATGATCGTGGCGAGCCCGGCGGCTGCGAGGAGGATGACCAGGATCGGTAGGTACAGGGAGAGCATTGACGGCCAGCTTTCGCTTCACTGCGGACGACCAGCTTTGGCTTCACTGCGGACGAGGAGCTTGGGCTTCACTGCGGACGACCAGCGGCTGCTTGACGGCGTTCGGGCCACCTGGCGCGCGAGGTGCCGCGGCCGTCGAGGCGACGCGTACGCCGTACGCTGCAGCGCCCCGAGGGCGCCACTCGGGCCGGTTTCTAGCGTTGCAGCCGATGGCTGTCAACGCTGCGCTTCATCGGGCGAAGGGCGTGGCTCACGCGGTGCTGCGGAGACGCGCCCACGGCCTCACGCGCTCAGTAGTCGTCCTCTTCCCAGCCGCCGCCGCTGCCGCCGCCGCCACGCTTCTTGTCGGCGTTCTTCGGCTCGAGGGGACGACGCTTCTTGTTGCCCGCCTTGCTGAAGGCTGCCGCTGCGCCGCCTGGCTTGTCGTCCG
>CAIUAC010000855.1 GCA_903896985.1 uncultured Sandaracinus sp. | reverse complement strand
GTCGGTTGGGCGCAGGCGAAGCTCCGCCGCAACGCGATCGTCGAGGCGACGTCCGAGGCGGTCGTCGACCGCATGAACGAGCGCGAGCGCGCGAGCTGCGAGGCCGACCCCGCGGGCTGGGTGGTGCGCTCGCGCGAGACGTACGGGCGTGGCGGTCCGCGCGGGCCGGGGCCGCACGGGCTCCCCGCGCGGATGGAGCTGGCCGTCTACGACGACGCGCTGCGCCCGGCCTATCGCGGTGCCCCAGAGCTCGAGCCGGCGCTCGCGCGGGAGCTGCGCGCCGGTGAGACCGTCGCGTCGCACCTCGTCGGCCACGACTGGCGCTCGCGCCTCGTGGTCGCGACGCGGATGCCTTGGACTTCTGGGCCTTGCGCCGTCGTTGTGGTGCGCCGGCCGAACGCGGGCGGGGACGCGCGCAGCGTGTGGCTCACCGCGATCGCGGTCGCTATCGCCGCCATCGGCGTCGCGATGCTCGCGGTCGGGCCCGTCGTGCGCCGCATTCGCAAGCTGACGGCGGCGGTCGCGTCGGGCGCGGTCGTGCCGACGGTAGGCGACGATGAGATCGCCGAGCTCTCGCGCGCGTTCGTCGGGAGCCGCGACGAGATTCGCGCCCGCCTCGGGGAGCTCGTCGCGCGCGACGCGGCCCTCACGCGCTTCGTCGCGAACACGACGCACGACGTGATGCTGCCGCTCGCCGTGCTCGTCGGGCACCTCGCGGAGCTCGACGAGAATCTGCGCGGCGGGCAGGGCGCGAGCCCCACGACCGTGCGCGCTGCGCTCGAGGAGGCGCACTACCTGACGTCGCTCGTGCAGAACCTCGGCGTCGCGGCGAAGCTCGAGGCGGGCGAGCCGCACATCGTCCGGCACGACGTCGACTTCGTCGCGCTCGTCGAGCGAGTCGCGGCGCGGCACTCGCGCATCGCGCAGCAGCGCGGCGTGCAGCTCGCGCACTCGACGCCGAGCGACGCGCTCGTCGTGCGCGCCGACGTCACGCTGCTCGAGCAGGCGGTGAGCAACCTCGTGCACAACGCCGTTCGCTATGCCGACGCGGGCGGGCACGTCGCCCTCGTGCTCGAGCGCACCTCGCCGCTCGCGTTCGAATTGCGCGTCGTCGACGATGGTCCCGGTGTGCCCGAGGCGCTGCTCGTGCGCCTCGGCGAGCGCGGTTTTCGTACGGACGAGGCGCGCACGCGGCAGCCGCAGGGCTTTGGGCTCGGGCTGCACATCGTGCATGACGTCGCCGCGCGCCTGGGGCTCGCGCTGCGGTTCGCGAACGGCCCGGAGGGCGGGCTCTCGGTGACGCTCACCGGCGTGTGCCTGCCGAAGAGCGGCGCCCCGCGCGCGAGCTGAGACGCGTCAGAGCCGACGGTAGACGCGCGGCAGGTCGAGCGTGATCGTGGCGAGGTAGTCGTGCATCCCGTCGCCGCTGTCGCCGACGAGCACCTGCTGCGCGGCGCCGTCGAAGGTGAGCCGCGGGTCGCCGTCGACGTCGGTTTGCAGCGTGTCGCTCGCGTAGCGCGGGCCGGTCGAGTCGACCTCGCAGGACACATAGCCCGCCGACTGATCCGGGTTCGGGTAGAGCAGCGCGCCGTCGCAGATCACGCGCACGAGGCAGTTGAAGCCGCCCGAAGCGACTGGCAGCACGCGGACATCGCACGTCGCGCCCGGATGCACGGGGGAGTCCCCCTGCACCGTCGCGACGTGGCCGCGGCGCGCGACCATGCCGAACGAGCCGACGCCGCCGTCGAGCCCGCCCGTGGTGGCCATGGAGCGCTCGAGCTGCGGGTCGGGCCCGTCGTCGGGCGCGCCAGCGAGCGCGGGGTCGACCACGCTGACGACGTCGTCGGACGTCTGTGGTGCCGTGTGCGCGAGAGGCCCCTGCGGGCCCGGCGCGCGCGCGCGATGGCGCACCGGGCTCGCGGGGCGCTGCCCGTCCGCCGAGGCGCTCGAGACGCTGGCGCCGCGGTCCCCGGAGCGCGGGTCACGGGCGAAGAGCTCGCCCACTCCGAAGAGCAAGAGGGCCGCCGCGCCGACCGCGGCGAGCGCGACCGCGATGAGGGGCCAGCGGATCGCCTCGTCGTCATCGGGGAGTTCGTAGCGCTTGGGCATTCCGTGGGAGGCCGCTCGCGGCTGGAGTTGCATGGTGGCTCGCGTTCCGACGTCCGGCACGCCGAGAGGTTCCCTCCTGTCGTCCATGAATCGACAACAGCGCGTCGATCCGCTCCCTTCCCAACGGCCGCGTTTCCTCCCACGCGCCTCGCTCGGTCGCGCTCGCGGACGCGGTCTTCTTGGGCGCGGCGGCACGCTGACCTCTCGCGCGCAGGCCGTGATCGTGCGACACCTACGCTCGATGGTGGAAGACGCGCTCGTCGGTCGCACGCTCGGTGGTGTCTACCGGGTCGACAGGCGACTCGGCGCTGGCGGCATCGGAGCTGTGTACGCTGCCACACAGAGCCGTACGAAGCGCCGTTATGCCGTGAAAGTCCTGTTGCCCGAGATGGCCCTGAAGCCGGGGGCGGTCGAGCGCTTCCGTCGGGAGGGCGAGGCGCTCGCGGCGCTCGGGCACGCGGGGATCGTGCAGATCCACGACTTCGACATCGCCGAGGACGGCACGCAGTACCTCGTGATGGATCTGCTCGAGGGGGACGACCTCTCGACGCGCCTCGAGCGCACCGGCGCGCTCGAGTGGGCGACCGCGCTGCGCATCCTCGAGGAGGTCTCCTCGGCGCTCAGCGCGGCGCACGCCGTCGGCATCATCCACCGGGATCTCACGCCCGCGAACGTGTTCCTCGCGCGGCGGCAGGGCTCCGCCGAGCGCGCGACGATCCTCGACTTCGGGCTCGCCAAGAACGTCGGCGCGGTCGAGGACGTCCGGCTCACCGCGACGGGCGCCGGCCTCGGCACGCCGCTCTATATGTCGCCCGAGCAGGCGCGCGGGAAGGACGTCGATCTCCGCACGGACGTCTACGCGCTCGGCTGCATCTTGTACGAGATGCTGACGGGCGCGCCGCCGTTCGAGGGGCCGACGCTCACCGCGGTCATCGCCCGCATCCTCACCGACCCGCCGCCCGCCGTCTCCGAGAACACTCGTCGCGCCGTGCCGCCGGCGATCGACGACGTCGTCCGCACGGCCCTCGCGAAGGACCCCGCGCAGCGCTACCCGAGCGCGCAGGCGCTCGTCGACGCCGCCCAGCGCGCGGGGCAGGGCTTCGTCTACGTCGGGGGCGTCGAACCGCTCGCGCTGACCGCGCCCCCGAGCGAGGCGCGGGGCGACTCCACCTCGTCGGCAGGCTTCGCCGCGACGCTCGCGAGCCTCCCGCCGGCGAGTCGCCAGCCGAACGACGCGCCGGGCGCGCAGTCCGACGAGCGCGCTCAGCCGCGCAGTGAGCCCATCGCGGCGGGGCTCGCCTACGGCAACATCGCGCAGACGCGCGTCTCCGGCGACACCCCCCGCGGCGGGCGCGGCGCCCTCTGGCTCGGTCTCGCGGGGGCGGTCGCGGTGCTCGTCGCGAGCGGCGTCGGCATCGCGGTGTACGCTGCCTCCTCGCACGGCGCGCACGATGCGGCGCTCGTCGCGGATGTGTCGGCGCGACCTTCGGGCGTCGCGCCGATCGCGCCCACGCCCGTCGCAGCGTCCCCGAGTCCGCTGCCGGGCGCAGCGCCTCGCGCGCTCGACGTCGCCGGTCCAGAGGACGAAGCGGGGGGCCCGACGGAGGGCGCCGATGGGCCGTCGGGCGAGCCGGTGCGCAGGCCTCACGCAGCGCCGAGCAGCGCAGCGCTGGCCCCGGGCGGCACCGGCGCGCGGACGCGCCCCGCCGACGAGCCCCCGGCGTCGGCGCCGACGCCGCTCGAGCGTCAGGCGGTCGCCGAGGAGCGCATCGCGGCGACTCAGTTGCCCGCGGAGGTCCCGCCTCCGAGCGTCGCTCCGCCTCAGCCGAACGCAGCCGCGTTCGCCGCGGCGCGTCGGCAGATGGACGTGCAGATCCGACAGAGCGAGACCACCATCGCAGAGCTGCGCGCCGCGCTCCCGCTCATCCCCGCGATTCGCGAGGACGCCCGCGCGACGAGCCGCGGGCAGCGTCCGCCTTCGTGCGCGCCGGAGAAGCGACGCCAGCTTCAGGCGCTCGCTCGCACGGACAACAACACAGTCGCTTCCGTCGCGCAGCGCTTCGACGGGGTGCTCGAGCGCGTGTGTCAGGCGTTCGACGACTGGGAGTCCCCGCCGAGCGATGTGCGCGAGCAAGTGCACCGCTTTGCCTCCACGCTCGATCACGCCGAGCACATGGCCAGCGAGGTCAGCACGACCAATCAGCCGCGCGCTGAGGCTGACCGCGTCGTCGCCGCCATCACCGCCGCGCGCGTCGTGTTCGGCCGCGTGTCGGCGGATGGTGCGCGCTTCCCGTGTCGCGACCCGCTCTGGGGCGCGCTCCGCGACCTCGGCACGCTCGACAATCATTGGTCGGCCGCGGCCGCGCGCAACGTCGTCACCGACGTCGATCGCCTGTGCTCGGCGAGCCGCATGAGCGCGTCGGGGATCGCGTCGCAAGCCCGTCAGCTCGAGGACTCCGCGACGGGCGGCGACCAGACCCTGCGCAGCCTGATCGCCACTCACGAAGACCTCGTCCTGCGCTTTCGCGCACAGGCGGCGCTGTATGGAGGAGGGACCGCTCCATGAGCGCGGCACGCACCTCCCGTCGTCGTCGATCGTTGCTGCTCCTAGCATTCGCTGCGGTCTCGCTCGGCGCGTGCGGCGGTGGGCACGTCCCGACCGCTGCGCGCCCGCCCGCCAGCGCTCGCTCGCCAGACGCGGGTACGTCGCCGCCTCCCCCGCTCGTCGCCGCGCCGGATGCGGGCCCCTCGCCCGCCGAACTCGCGGCCCGCGACGCCGTCGCCGAAGCCCGCATCGCGACCGCCCGCGAGCAGCAGGCGACCGCCGCCGAGGCCGCGCTCGCCCAAGCCGCCCAGCAGGCTGCCGACGCGCAGCGGATGCAGGGCCAATCGTCGCTCCTCGCGAACGCTCGGATGCGCGAGGTCCTCACGCGAGCCGAGCTGCGCATCCAGGAGATCGACGAGGTCCTCGCGGCGCTCGCGCTCGTCCGCGCTGGCACCGTCGAGGCGCCGACCCCGAGCGCGCTGCCGCTCTGCGCCGATGGCGCCGCCGTCGAGCGAGTCGGGATGCTCGCCGCGTCGGGGTCGCAGCTCAACTGGGACGCAGCGGGGCTCGCGCGCACCGTCGAGGAGCTCTGCGGACGCCTCCAGCGCTGGCACGCGCCCGACGAGCGCTCCCGCCCGGTGATCGCGTCCTACGTGCAGAAGGTCAATCACATCGAGGGCTGGATGCGTGACATCCGCGGCTGTGTCGGTGCGTCGGGCCGCGACGCCGCGCGCTGCGACAACGCCTACGGCCGCACCCAAGACGCCGAAGCGGCAGAGGCGCGCGTGATCGAGGCGTTGATGGTCGCGCACCACCGCGAGATCGACGGAGTCGACACCGGCGCTCGACCATTCCTCTGCACGACCCCTACGCTCACGCGCATCGAAGGCATGACCTTCGTCGGCAGCGTCGCGCGCGCACAGTTGCCGAGCCTGGTGCGGGACGCCGAGAACGTCTGCACGGTCATCGGCGTGAGCGACCGAGCGCTCCGCGAAGCGCTCAGCGCCCTACGCAGCCGGCTCGATCAGACTGAAGCGACGGTGCGCAGCCAGCGTCGCGCCCAACGAGACCTCCTCGAGTCGTTGCACGCCCAGCTCGGCGACTAGGCTACTTCTCGTCGTCCCCGCCGAGGACGAGGAAGTGCGCCGTCGCGCTCGCGATGGGCTTGGCCTGATCTTCCTGCCACGCCACGGCGTGCACGCTCGCCACCCGCCGACCGTGCTTGGCGATGGTCGCCTTCGCCCAGGTGTCCACGGCGCGCCCTGAGCGCATGTAGTCGATCGTCACCGTGATCGTCTTCGGCAACACGACGGTCTCCATTCGCGAGAGCAGCTCGAAGATCGCGGCCGACTCGAGCAACGCGCCGAGCGTCCCTCCGTGCAGCGCGGGGATCGACGAATTCCCCACGAGGCCGGGGGAGAACGCGAGTCGCATCCGCAGCTCACCCTCGTGCGTCTCCGCGTGAAGCCCGAGAAATCGCGCGTAAGGGATCGCGCGCGTCACCGGGCCCCAGTCTCCGCTGAGGCGGGCCCGCTCGACGGTCGCGACCAACTCCTCGTGAGAGACGCTCACGGCGTCTCGCCGCCGTCTGATGCCGCCTTGGCGACGCGCTCCGCGACGGTGCGACCCTTGGTGCCGATCATGAACGTCCCCGCCGCCGAGGCGATCGGGTCCGCCG
>CAIUAC010000854.1 GCA_903896985.1 uncultured Sandaracinus sp. | reverse complement strand
GCCTGGCACCGGCCGTCACCGCGGCAGCCCCGACGTGGCGGTCCTTGGGATGGTTGAGCATGACGAGCTCCAAGGCTTCGTTCTCGTCGACCATCGCGTCCGGGAACGCGCGCTCCATCGCAGTCCGCAAGCGGAGAAACCTTGCGTGGGTCATGGTCGCGCGCGCGAGCCATAAGTGCTCGGGCCATCAGGTCGTGCGTCCGGCGCTGAAGAAGAGCCAACCGCGCCGCGCCTCTTACTTGCGCTCCGAGTCCGCCTGCAGGCGCACGGCGACGACGTTCGACAGTGGAAACGAGCGGCCCTCGTCGGAGTCGAGGTCGGTCGCGAGCACGACGATGTCGGTGCCGCGCTCGAGGATTCGCTCGACGCGCAGCGAGGTCACGCGGTCGCCCTGGGTCTTGCTGGAGACCAGCGCCCAGATCGCGGCTTGTGCCGCGAGCGAGGCCTCGAGCAAGCGACGGACCTCGGCGGGCGGTTGGCGCGGGAGGTCGCGCGCGCGGGGCTTGGCGGAGAGTGGCTCCGACGGGCTGGAGACCGCGGCACTCGACTCGACGGGTCCGCCCAGGACTACCGCGCGGTCGGTCTGCCAGACGGCGTTCGCGGTGGGCGCGGTGAGCGCGAGGAGGAGTTGGCCGCCGCGCACGGAGGTATGCGTGGCATCGAAGAGGCGCTCTGAGGCGCGAATCAGGCCCTCGATGGTGCGCTCGTCGCGCAGGAGTCTGGCGCGCCACTTGGGCGCGAGGGACGCCAGCGGCGCGAGGCGAAGGGGACTCTCGGTGGCGATGGCGGACGCGAGCTTCTGCTCCGCGGCCGGGCGACGCTCCAGCCACGTCAGGAGCGCGTCGTCGAGGTCTTCCACCAGGTCGCCGGCGAGGTCCAGCATCGCGCAGATGAAGTCGCTCGCCTCAGCCTCCGCGCGGGCATAGAGCACCTCCGCGGGGCTCGAGGGCTCGCCGAAGAGGTCTTCATAGACCGCCTCATTCGACCTCGAGGGCTTCGGGGGAGGCACGCGCGCGGGCGCGGCGGAGGCGAGGGGCGCCGCGAGCGTGGCCGTCTGCATCACGACGGGGAACCCAGCACGGCGGGCCTTTTCGAAGGTAGCGACGAGCGTGGGGGGTGGCCTCAGCGCCGCGTCGAGGGCAGGGCTCGGTAGGCGCTGCGGGCGCGCGGCTGGAATCCCGCGCTCAGCGGCGCGCGCGTGGCTGACTCCCACCTTGACTCCCGCCTTCGCGAGGGCGACCTCAGGCGCGGCGAGGGCCGAGTCGACGAGCAGCAGGAGGGGCGTCGGGCGCGCGAGGACGTGTTTGCCGAGCGCGCGCGCGGCCACGTCCGCGGCGTCGCTCGTCGAGAGCTCGATGGACCACACGGACCGCACGCGCGCGGTTCGCGCGGCCCGCATCCAGTCTTCGATCATGGCCCGCACGTTGTCGGGCACGCCGTGTCGGCCGACGCACGCGAGGGCGGCGAGCAGCGTAGTCGCATCGCCGCCGTGCGCGGAGGCG
>CAIUAC010000853.1 GCA_903896985.1 uncultured Sandaracinus sp. | reverse complement strand
GCCGCGCGCTTCACCGACGCCGAGCGACGCAGACGCTTCCTCGAGCGAGTGCCCGAGCACGCGCGCCTGCGGGCGCTGGCGGACACGCTCGACCACTGTAACGCGCGGGACCGCTAACGCGGTTGCAGGGGCGCTCGAACGGCGCACCGGCGGCCGCCTCCGCGCCGCAACGAGCTGTGACCGCCTCCGCGAGCGCAGCGCGCGACCAAAGCCAAGACTCCGAGGTCGCGCACACAAACGACCTCCACCCGCTCACGCCAACTTCGGCCACTCCGCATCGCGCGCTGACACGTTCGGACTCGATAGCGGCCACTCAATGGCGAGCCTCGGATCGTCGTAGCGCGCGCCGCGCGCCGCTGCCGGTTGGTACGGAACCGACATCTGATAGAAAACCTCCGCGGCATCGGTCAGCGTCTGAAAGCCGTGCGCGAACCCCCGCGGCACATACACCGCTCTACGCGAGTCCTGGTCGAGTTCGACGCCGAACCACCGATGGAGCGTCGGCGAACCAGCGCGCAAGTCCACGATCACGTCCCACACCGCGCCGCGGGTACAGCGCACGAGCTTCACCTCTTCATGAGGGCTCGCCTGCCAGTGCAGGCCACGGAGGGTGCCGCGCTTCACATTGAAGGAGACGTTGCACTGCGCGAACGACGTCTCGAGGCCCGCGGCGGCGAACTCCTCTGCACAAAAGGTCCTCGCAAACAGCCCGCGCTCGTCTTCGCGCGGCTCGAGCTCCACGACCCAGGCACCCTCCAGCGGCGTCGGACGAAAGCGCATCACTCGACGACGTGGGGAGTCGGAACAGGCACGATGAACTGCCCACCACGGCGCCGGAACTCGTGCTGCTGGGCTATGATCTCGTCGGCGAAATTCCAGGCGAGCAGGAGCAGGTCGTCGGGCGCGGGGTGCTCCACGATTCTCGCCGGCGCCACGATCGGGAGCCGCACGCCCGGGACGAACCGCCCCTGCTTGTAAGTAGAGCGATCTGCGACGAAGTCGATCAACTCAGGGCCGAGTCCACAGTAGTTCAGCAGGATGGCGCCCTTGGCGGCTGCCCCGTAGGCGGCGATCCGTCTCCCCGCTCGCTTGCGCTCGGACAGCAGGCTGACCAGCGAGGTCTTGAGAGTCTCCACGCGCCGCGCGAAGTCTCGGTAGAACTCTGGGCGGTCGACCCCCCACGCGTGTTCTTGTTCGAGCAGCGCCTCGGTGCGCGGTCCCGCGCGCCTGCCCCCTCGCTCGTGCGCGGCGAACAGTCGCAGCGTGCCGCCATGAATCGCGACGCGCTCGACGTCGTCCACGATCAGGCCGTGTCGCGCGAACAGGCGCACGAGCGCCGTCAGCGAAAAATAGCAGAGGTGCTCGTGATAGATCGTGTCGAACTCGACGGAGTCGATCATGTCCTTCACATAAGGCACCTCGACGACCAAGACCCCGTCGTCGCGGAGCAGCTTCGCGAAACCGGCGACGACGCCATTGAGGTCCGCCACGTGCGCCAGCACGTTGTGCGCGTGAATGACGTCCGCTTGCCCGCCCTCGGTGACGAGCGCGCGGGCGCACTCTTCGCCGAAGAACGCGACGCGCGTCGGGATGCCCTTCGCGACGGCGACCTCCGCGACGTTCGCGGCAGGCTCGACCCCGAGCACGGCCACGCCCGCACGCTGATAGTGCTGCAGCAGATAGCCGTCGTTCGACGCGACCTCGACGACGCGCTTCGAGCCATCGAGCCGCTGCCGGGCGATCAGGCGCTCGACCAAGACGCGCGCGTGCTCGACCATCGTGTCCGAGAACGAAGAGAAGTAGACGTAGTCTCCGAAGAGGTGCTCGGGCGGCACCGTCTCCATGATCTGCACGAGCGTCGTCGACGGCGAAAACACGAGCTCGAGCGGATAACGGGCGTCGACCGTAGCGAGCTCCGAAGCGCGTGGCAGCGCGTTCGCCAGCGGCAGCGACCCGAGCGAGAGGATGGGAACGCAGCCGCGGGATCCGTCGATCCGGCAGGGAAACTCCGCGGCGCGCCGCGTCAGGTCGTCGTCGATGATGGCCATGTTGCGCTGCCTCAGGAGAGGAGTCCTCGATACCAATCCAGCGTGCGGCCGAGTCCGTCCTCGAGGGTGAAGAGTGGAGACCAACCGAGCATC
>CAIUAC010000852.1 GCA_903896985.1 uncultured Sandaracinus sp. | reverse complement strand
CGTCGTGCTCGAGGACGAGGACGGACGGCAGACTCGGCATCAGCTCGTCGGTGAGGACGAGGTCGACGCGGCGAGCGGGCGGATCTCGTGGAGGTCGCCCGTCGGGCGCGCGCTGATCGGGCGCAGCCTCGACGACGAGGTGCGCGTCGAGACTCCAGGCGGAGTGCGCGTGCTGACGATCGCCGAGGTCGAGTACCGCGCCTGAGCGAGCCGCGGGGCGTACGGGGGCTGCCGCCCCCTATTTGAATTTCCTTTGCACGAGACTCTTTCCAAAACCGCGCCGTTGGATACACTCGCGCGCTGTCTAGTCGTCGGGTCGGTATGCGTGACGACATCGGAAACACCGGGGCGCCAACGCACCTCGGATGCACAAGGAGATCATCGATGAAGAACCTGAAGATTCTCGTGGCGGTCGTGGCGTTCTCGGCGGCAGGCATGGTCGGCTGTGGTGGCGATGACGCCGCGACGGAAGACACCACGGCGACGACCGCGGACACCGCGACCGGCGGCGAGACGACGACCGAGACGACGACCGAGACGACCGAGACGACGACCGAGACGGCCACGGACGCGCCGGCCGCGGAGTGAACCGCACGCGCGCTGGGGCTTGCTCCAGCGCGCATGACGGTACCGACGATGTCGGTCCTCGAGCGTAGCCCGGGTCTCTCAGGAGCCCGGCCTACGCTCGATGTCTTTTGGGGGGCCGCTCAGGGCTCGTTGAGGAACGGACTCGCGCCCGGCAGGCCCTGCGGGCTGCGCGGCTTCGGCGTCGCAGCCGGGCCCACAGCCGGGCCCACGGCGGGCGTCGGCACCAGCGGGGCCACGACGTCGTCGACCGCGCGCCGTCCGCCGCGACCGGCGTAGAGCGACGGCGCGAGCTCGTCGGCGTCGCCCTCGTTCCAGCGCAGAAAGCTCACTGCGCGGCGCGCCTGGTCGTAGGCGTGGGCGACGAGCGTGAACGCCTGCTGCCGCTCGTGCGCTGCGGCCGCGGCCATGACGGGGGCCTGGTCGCGCGCGCCGAGCTCCTGCGTCATCGAGCGCGCGAGCGCTTCGGCGGCGTCGAGCTCCTCTGCGGTGGCGCGCGCCCGCGCGGCGGCCGCCTCGGGCAGCGCGCGCAGGCAGTTGACGAGCGCGAGCAGCTCGAAGGCGACGGCCTTGTAGCTCGGCCCACCCTGGAACGCGGCGGTGAAGCCCGCGTCGAGGACCCCGCGCTTGCCGAGCAGGCGCACCTCGTCGAGGAGCACGTCGCGCGCCTTCTGCGCCTCGGCCGCGAGGGGCGGCAGCACGGCCGCAGGCCCGTTGAGCGCGAGGTAGAGCGACTGCGTGTGACCGAGCGCGAGCGCGAGGTCGAGGACGCGGTCGAACTCCGTCAGATCGATGTGCGGCAACGCGGCGATCTCCTCGCGCAGCGCAGCGATCCGCGGCCACGCCCCGCACACCATCGTCACGACGGACGGCACGTCGACGTTGATTGGCACGAGCGCCGAGTCGGGCACGGCGCTGAGGAGATCTCGGCACTTCGCGTGCGCCTCCGCGAAGGACGTGAGGGCGAGCTTGTTCGTGGTCGTGTTGGTGGTCGTGTCGGTGTTCTTGATCAGCTTGTTTCCCATGGTCATTTCTCCTGTGGTTCGAGGGACGCCCCCGAAGCACGCCATGGTGTCGGCCTAGGTCACCGCCGGTTGCGTGGGTGGATGCAGTTTCCTGATCAAGATGCTCGGAGGCCGCTCGGCGGCGCGCAGCGCTCGCTGGCAAGGCGGCGCGCAAGGCTCACTGGCAAGGCGCCGCGATTGGATTTCAAGGCGCAGAGGCTTGCTGGCAAGGCGGCGCGATTGGATTTCAATGCGCAGAGGCTTGCCAGCAAGGCCGCGCGATTGGATTTCAAGGCGCAGAGGCTTGCCAGCAAGGCGGCGCGATTGGATTTCAATGCGCAGAGGCTTGCCGGCAAGGCGCCGCGATTGGATTTCAATGCGCAGAGGCTTGCCGGCAAGGCGGCGCGATTGGAGGCGAAGGCGCGCGGACTGCGGGCAAGGTGGGCGCGCAGGGCTGAGGGGCGCGGGAGGGAGCGCACCACGCGCGCGGTCGACGCGGCGACCGTCCGCCTCTCCGCGCCTCAGGGGACGTGCATCCCCCAGAGGACGCCGTTCATCGCCACCGTGACGAGCACGCCGAGCGCGATGAGGACGCCCCCGGCCGCCCACGCGCGGTCGGGTCGGGCCGCCGCCGTGAGGCCGCAGATCAAGGTGCCGAGCACCAGGACCCCGGTGATCACCTCGAGCTGAAGCACCATCGCGTCGCCGCGCGAGGCCCAGCCGATGGCCTCCCCTCGCAAGCCCGTCCTGGTCACTACCCGCTCCGGCAATCGCCCCCACGCGAGCCCCCAATCGAGGGCGGTCACCGGGAGCGCCAGCCAGGCGAGGCCGAAGAGCTTGAGCGTCGCTGCGTCCACGGCGTGAACCTTAACCGATCCCAGGACGGGGACGATCGGAACCGTCGCGTCGTCGCGCCCCCGTCGCTGTCCCCACGGCCCGCGCCCCGCCACCGCGCGCGGGCGCGAACCGACCGCGAACCGACCGAGGTTGAGGATCGAAACGCGGATATTGTCGGGGAAAACGCTCGACTGAGCCTTCGCGGCAGCACCGTGAGGAGCGCCTGCTCACGGCTCCGCTGAGGGTCAGCGTCCGGTCCGAGCAGCCGCAGGAAACGACGGAGATTCGTGTGCCTGCGTGCTAGCGTCGGCGGATGACGCCTCTACGACGTTTTGGCTCTGCAACGCTGCCGCTCACGCTCGTTTCCGCGATGCTGCCGCTGACGCTCGCGTTCGCCCTCGGCGCGTGCGGGTCGGACCCCGTGTGCGCGCCGGGCGCGTCGGTGGCGTGCGTTGGGGCGGGTGGCTGCATGGGTGGGCAGGTCTGCAACGCGGCAGGGTCCGGGTTCGGGGCCTGCGCGTGCGGCACACCCATCGTGGACGGCGGGCCTGTGGATATGTTCGTCGCACCGGACGCGAGCGAGCCGGATTTGGGCACGCCGGATGGCGGGCCGCCGGTCCCGTGCAACGTCGTCACGCAGGCGCCTTGCGCGGCGAGCGAACGTTGCGCCTGGGTGTCCGACGCGTTCGACCCGGTCGCCGGTGCGCTCTTCTGCGTGCCGTCGGGTCCGGCGGTGGAGGGCGGCGCGTGCACCGTCGACGCCAGCAACCACGACGACTGTGGGCGCGGCCTCGCGTGCATCAACTCCGCATGCGAGCGGGTGTGCGACCTCGCAGACCCGGCAGCGGTCTGCGGCCCCGGAACCTGCGTGGCGCACCGCGAGCTCGGCTCGGTCGCAGGGACGTGTATCGACACCTGCGATCCGGTGACGCAGCTGCGCTCCGATGGCACCGCGTGCGGCGCTGGCCACAGCTGCTTCGATCAGGTCCTCTACGGCGTCTGCATGCCAGTGACCAGCGTGCTCATGCAGGGTGACCTCATCACGGGGCCGCCTACGCCCGACGCGTGCGCGGCGGGCTTCACTCCAGCGAACCCCTCGGCCGACGGCGTCACGTGGGTGTGCGTCGCGCTCTGCCGTCCGGTCGAGACGTCGTCGAGCGCGCCGGCAGGCGCTGCGGGGCTCGCGCCGTACACGTGCCCTGCTCGAGGGGCGGGATCCCCGGCGAACGAGTGTCTGTTTCAGGCCTATTTCTGGGCCGGTACTCCCAACACCGTCGGCGTCTGCTTCGACCGCACCGGCCTGATGGATCCGTTCCATCCGGGACGCCCATGGCCGAGTTGCACGACGCTCGCCAACACGGACACGGACGGTGACGGCTTGGCCGACAACCTCCAATACGGCTGCGCGCCGCCGCTGTGAGCTGCGGCCGATGGTCAGCCGATCGGAAGTCGACGGGTCCGCACCCGGGTGTCATCGACGGTCACGATCGCGCCGACGCCCAGGTCGGTAGACGCGTCCCGGACAGCCGCGTCGATGAGCTTCGCGAGCGCCGCGCGGCCTCCGCGAGGATGGCCTCATCCTCGGCGCTCGCGTCGAGGACTTCGCTCGCGCGCACAGCATCGTGGCCGACAGCGCACAGCATCGTGGCCGACAGCGCACAGCTCAGCGACGACCTTCGGTGAGAGGTTGACGTCGACGAGCAGCTTCACGCGGCCGTCGGCGTGTCGAGCGTGCGCCCGGAGGCGAGCCACGCTGCGTAGCGGAGGCACTCGCGGACGTCCTCGAGCACGGGCAGCTCGGCGACGACCTCCTCAGGAGTCATCCCGGCCGCGAGCTGAAGAAGGACCGTCGTCACCGGGCTCCGCAGGCCGCGCACGCGAGGTTCGCCACCGCAGCGCAGGGGATCGACCGTGATCAGTTGCAGAGGTGGCGCCATCGGTCGGTCGTATCACCCCGCGACGACCTCGCCCGGCACTACGCCGAGCGCCCGCTTGGAGAGGTCTTTCATCGGACCGCGCGAGGGGTCGTGGCAGCCGCCGACGAGCGCCACGCGGGGGCGCTGCCAGGCAGCCAGGCGGCCCTCAGGCGAGCGTCAGCCCACACAGCGGCGCGAGCAGCGTGAAGTCGCGGTCGGTCGTGAGCAGCGCCGCCCGGTGCCGGACCGCGAGCGTCGCGATGAGGCAGTCGATGGTGCCCGCGGTGATGCCGCTGTGGCGGGCCGTCCGATGGAGCGCGGCGGCGGCCTCGTGGTCGCTGCGATCGGGCTCGAGCAGCGGGAAGGCCTCGAGGTCTCTCGCGAGCGCGGCCGCGACCTTCGCGTCACGCGGACCGGCCAGGACCTCTTGGAGGACGACTCCGGTCAAGACGACGCGGTCACCAGCCTCGAGCATCCCGCGCAGCTGCGCGACGGCGGGAGGTTCGGCCGTCTTCTTGCGACGCAGGAGCGCGAGCGAGAGCACGGAGGTGTCGATGAGGACGGTCATCGCGCGCGCGAGCGGCCTGGCTTGTAGTCGTACTTCGGGTCCATCTCCACGGTCCCGAAGCGCTCGAGCAGGCGCCTCCGCTCGTGGCTCGCGACGTATTGGCGCAGCGCCTCGTCGACCGCCTCGCGCTTGCTGCGGTGCTTGCCGAGCAGCTTGGCGCGCTCGATCAGGTCTCCGTCGAGGGCGAGGTTGGTGGCCACGGCGTCAAAGTCGCACAACGAGCTACACACGACAAGGTGTAGCTCGCTGCGTAGCTCCCGAGGCCCACGGCGTGCGTGTCACTGCTGCTCCCGTTCGAGCAGCGCGACGGGTTCCTCGGTCCTCAGCGTGAACAAGAACGCGAGCCCCGCTGACAGCACCGGCGTGCTCGCGTTTCGCGCCCTACTTGCCGAAGCGCGGCCAGTCGGTGTGCACGAAGGTGCCGGGCGCCTCGAGGCGCTCGTAGGTGTGGCTGCCGAAGTAGTCGCGCTGCGCCTGGATCACGGACGCGCTGCCGCGCGCGGTGACGAGGGTGTCGTACCAGGTGAGCGACGCGGCGAGGCCCTGCACCGGGATGCCGGCGGCGAGCGCGGCGGTGACGACGCGGCGCCACGCGGGGAGGCGGCGGCGCAGGTCCTCGACGAACTCCGGCGCGAGCGCGAGCAGCTCCGGCTCGGGCTTGCGCGTGAACGCCGCGCGCACGCGGTCGAGGAAGCGCGCGCGGATGATGCAGCCCGCCGTCCAGATGCGGGCGACCTCGCCGAGATCCGTGCCGTAGCCGCGCTCCGCGCTCGCGCGCGAGAGCATCTGGAAGCCCTGCGTGTAGCTCGCGATCTTCGACGCGTAGAGCGCGTCGCGGAGGTCGTCGACGCTGACGCCCTCGAGCTTGGCGCGCGTCGCGCCAAAGCTCTGCTCGGCCCGCACGCGCAGGTCCTTCTGCGCGCTCAGCACGCGCGCGTCGACGGCGGCGGCGATGGTCGGGATCGCGACGCCCATCTCGAGCGCGGCCATCACGGTCCACTTGCCGGTGCCCTTCTGCCCCGCCTTGTCGAGGATCGCGTCGACGAGCAGCGAGCCCGGCTTCTGCGGGTCGTCGGTGCGGAAGATGTCGGCGGTGATCTCGATGAGGAAGCTCGCGAGGTCGCCCTCGTTCCACTTCATGAACGTGTCGGCGACGGCGGCGGGCGCGAGGCCGAGGCCGTCACGCATCAGCATCGCCGTCTCGGCGATCAGCTGCATATCGCCGTACTCGATGCCGTTGTGCACCATCTTGACGAAGTGCCCCGCGGAGCCCTTGCCGCAGTGCGTGACGCAGGTGCCGCTGTCGCTCTTGGCCGCGACCGCCTCGAGCAGCGGGCGCAGGCGGTCCCACGCCTCGACGTCGCCGCCCGGCATGATCGACGGCCCGAGGAGCGCGCCGTCCGAGCCGCCCGACACGCCCATCCCGACGAAGCGCCAAGGGCGCCCCTGCGCGCGCAGGTTGCGGCGGTCCGTGTCGGAGAAGAGGCTGTTGCCCGCGTCGACGACGATGTCGTCCTCCTCGAGCAGCGGGTCGAGCACGTCGAGCACGTCGTCGATGGGCTTGCCCGCCAGGATCAGCACGACGATGCGGCGCGGGCGCTCGAGGCTCGAGACCAGCTCTTTCCAGTTCTCCGCGATCGCCAGCTTTGCCTCGGGATGCGCCTTCGCCACGCCGCGGGCTTTTTCCACGTCGCGGTCGTAGCCCGCCACCTTGTAGCCACGGCTCGCGAAGTTGCGCGCGAGATTGGCGCCCATGACGCCGAGACCCACCACCGCGATGTCGTTCAAGTCGCTCATCTGCATCTCCTCCGAGCTCACGCTCTCCCCAGATCCACATCGGTCACGAGCACGATCCCACTGAGCCCGACGGCGGGCAGCGCCGCGTCCCCAGCCATCAGCCGCACGAGCGCGTCGCGCTTGCTCTCGCCGACGGCGAGCAGCACGTGCGCCACCGCCGTCGAGAGCAGCGAGTGCGTCAGCGTCAGGCGCGACGCGGGCGGCTTCGGCGAGTCCGGCACGTGCAGCGCGCGCACGTCGGGGGGCGCATCGAGGAGCGCCGCGCCGCCCGGGAAGAGCGAGGCGATGTGCCCGTCGGGCCCCATGCCGAGGAGCGTCACGTCGAGCGCGTCGTCGAAGTGCTCGCGCAATCCACCGCGCACGCGCGCGAGCGACCGCTCGACCGACTCGCCGTCGAGCGTGAGCGCAAGCTCGAACGCGGGCGGCGCAGACTCGCTGAGCGCGCCGCAGCGGTACGCCTCGCCGCGGTTCGAGTCGGGGCTCTCGAAGGGCACGCAGCGCTCGTCCACCCAAGTGAGCCGCGTGCGCGCCCAGACGCCTGCGGGCAAGGCCTCGCGCGCCGTTCGGAGCGCCCGCACCGCCGAGCCGCCCGCGACCGCGAGCCGCACGCTCCCGCGCTCTTGGTCGACGGCGACGAGCGCCGCGACGAGGCGCCGCGCGGCCTCAACCTCGGGCGCCTGCGACAGCACCAGCGTCGGCGAGCTACCCACGCGTCCAGCCGCCTTCGCAGCCATGGAAGAGGTCCCCCGCCTCCTCCGGTCCCCACGAGCCCGCGGGATACTCGAGCATCGGCGGCG
>CAIUAC010000851.1 GCA_903896985.1 uncultured Sandaracinus sp. | reverse complement strand
CGGCCTGCGTGGCGACGCGATGTCGTCCGTTGGGCTCGCTCGCGAGCCCCGACCGCGGCCCCAAAGCGCTGCGCGGGCGAGCCAGCCTCGCCGACGGCGGACAAGCCGGAGGCGAGGGGGATATCGAGGAGTCCGCCGTCGGGCGCGCGCTCCGCGGTCGGCTCACGGCGATTCAAGCGTGTTACGACCGGCGCCTCCGGAGCGCCCACCCGGCGTCCGGCGCGATCGAGGTCGAGTTCGCGCTCTCGCTTTCGGGCGCGGTCTCGGAGGTCCAGACGCAGGAGAACACCACTGGGGACGTGCCCCTGGCCGAGTGCGTGCGACGCGCAGTGCGTAGGCTTCACGTCGAGCGCGCGCCGCAGGGCGGCACGGCGAGCTTCGCCTACACGCTCAGGTTCGGGCTCATCGAGTAGCTGGGCCGGCGCATATGAGAGAGGCGCAGCGAGCGCGGGGTCGTCGCGTAGAGGGTGGTCTCGCCCCCCGCGAGGCCAGGGCCCGCCGCAGTCCCGGCAGAAGTCGACGCTGTCGCACGCGCGCCCCGTCATGCAGCTGCTCCCCGCGCAGCACCGCTGCCCGTTACCGCCACAGTCGCGGCAGTACCCGATGCTGTCGCAGACCTGCCCCTGCGCGCACGCCCCGTCGGCGCAGCGGGGCTGGTCTGGGCCACCGTGTCGGCGAACTCCGGGCGCGGCGCTTTCTGCGCGCAACTCCCGAGGAGCAGCGCCGAGGCCGTGCGGCAAGCCGAGCTCGAACGCCGCCGTGACGCTCGGCAGGTAGCGAAACTCAGCCTCCATCAGCGCGAGCGGCAGCACCTCGAGCTCCAGGCCGACGGCCAGCCGCCAGCGCATCGGGCCCGGGCCCGCGGGGTGCACGAGCGGCCCCGTCACGGCGGGCAGCGCGACCGACGCAACCCAGCGGGCGGGCGCGAGAAGCGGCGCGCGGCCGACCGAGTGCATGCGCGGACGGTGGAGGAGCCCTGCCGCGAAGTCAAAGCCGACCACGAGAGCGCCCGGGGGTGCGGCCGCCGCCATCGAGGTGAGCGCGCGCCACTTCGGCGGTCGCTGCGCGCTCCTCGACGCTCGCGGGGCGTTCGTCCTACAGTCCCCGCATGCACCGGTTTGCGCTGGTCCTGGCCACGCTCAGCTGGTTGGTCGCGTCCCCGTCGTTCGCTCAGGACGGGGACCACTCCGCCCTCTTCGCGACAGACGCCGGCGAGGTGCGGACTCTGCTCGCGGCGCGACGTTCGCTCGCCGGCGCGGACGCGGCGATCAGGGCTTGCGGCCAGCCCCCGAGCCTCGCCCTCTTGCCGGGTGGGTCTCACGCCCTGTCGTTCACCATCGACGTCGATCGTCGCGGGCGCGTCGAGTGGTTCGGCGTCGAGCCGGCCGGCAGCGATAGTGACCTCCCGTGGCTCGCCTGCGTCGAGGCCGCGGCTCGCGAGGTTCGCTTCGAGCCTGCTGGCGCCGCCACCACGATCGTCGGCCAGGTCGATGTTGAGCCCGCGAGGCCCGCGATCGACCTCGCCGCGCTCGGCTTGATGGGCCCCGACGTCGCTGGCTCCGGCGCGCCTCGGAGCGGTGGTTGGGCGTGCTGCGTTCACGAGGCTCGCGCGGTTCGTGCGGTGGAGCGCCGTCTCCGGGGCGCCCGCACAGACGCCGCCCGCGCACGCCTGCACGTGAGCCTCGCTGCGACGCAGCAGGCAGCGTCGGCCTGCGTGGCGACGCGATGTCGTCCGTTGGGCTCGCTCGCGAGCCCCGACCGCGGCCCCAAAGCGCTGCGCGGGCGAGCCAGCCTCGCCGACGGCGGACAAGCCGGAGGCGAGGGGGATATCGAGGAGTCCGCCGTCG
>CAIUAC010000850.1 GCA_903896985.1 uncultured Sandaracinus sp. | reverse complement strand
GCTCGCCCGCCCGCCCGTCGTCGCCTCGACGTTCGGCGCGAACGGCGTCGGCCAAGTCAGCCGCGCGCTCGCCGCCGCGATCACCTTCTCGATCAGCTGCTCCTGCACGCCGCTGAGGTCGACGCTGACCTCGCCCGCCGGCTTCGCCACGAAGTCCACGGCGCCCGCCGAGAGCGCCTCCACCGTCTCTCGCGCGCCCGTCGTCGTGTGCGCGCTCAGCATCACGACGGGCACGGGGCGCTCGGCGAAGATCGCGCGGATCGCCTCCGCGCCGTTCAACCGCGGCATGTTGAAGTCCATCGTCACGACGTCGGGCAGCAGCACGCGCGCGCGCTCGACGGCGTCTTGCCCATCGCGCGCTTGCCCGACCACCTCGAGGCGCGGGTCCGCCCCGAGCGCGCGAGAGACCGCCGCGCGCATGAAGGCGCTGTCATCCACGACCAGCACACGGATACGGGTCGCCACGCGCTCAGCCTCCCACGATTCCCGTCACGACGTACGCCGTGATCGGAGTCTCGATGCCCTTGAGCTTCAGCCCGGTGACTGTCTCACAGGTGACCGAGGCCTTCACGCGCGCGTACGTCTCGGCGCTGATCAGCACGCCGCCGCGGGGCGCGTTCGCCTCGTAGCGCTGCGCGCGATTCACGGTGTCGCCGATCGCGGTGTAGTCGCGCCGCACGTAGCGACTCCCGATGTCGCCGCGCACGGCGGGCCCCGTGTTGACGCCGATGCGAATCTGCAGCGGCGGCTCGCGCCCGAGGCTCGCGTTGAAGACGTCGAGCGCGCGCTGCATCTCCCACGCGGCGCGCACGCAGCGCAGCGGGTGCGGCTCGTCGAACTGCGCGGACTCCTCGAAGAGCGCCATGATCGCGTCGCCGATGAACTTGTCGATGTCGCCGCCGCGCGTCTTGATGATCGGGCACATCGCGTCGAAGAAGCCGTTGAGCAGCTCCACGACCTGCGGCGCCGGGAGCACGCTCGACATCGACGTGAAGCCGACGATGTCGCTGAAGAGCACCGAGAGCTCCAGCTCGTGCGCGCGATACGCGAAGAGCTGATTGCTCTCCGCCTGCGCCTCGGCGGCGCGCACCGCGCCGTCGCTGATGTAGAGCCGCGAGGCCTCTTTGTAGGCGCGGAGGCGCCGCTCCGCGAGCATCCGCTCGACGAGCGCGACGCACTTGTCCGCGCCGAACGGCTTGACGAGATAGGCGTTGAGCCCCGCCGCGCGCATCTGCGCTTGGTCGCGCTTGGTGTCGCGCGCCGTCAGCATCAGCACCGGCGTGCTGCGCAGGCGGTCGTCGTTCTTCAGCGCGTGCACGAGCTCGAAGCCCGTCATGCGCGGCATATCGTAGTCGGTGACGACGAGGTCGAACGGCGGCACGGACGAGAGCGCGCGCTCCCAGCCGTCGAGCCCGTCGAACGCCGTCGTCACCGCGAAGCCCTGCCGAGAGAGCGCGTCGCCGACGAGGTGCCGGATCGCGGGAGAGTCGTCGACGACGAGCACGCGCTCACGCCCCGCGAGCTCGATCCCCGCGAGCAGCGCGCGCGCCCTCGAGACGAGCTCCTCCGGCACGACGGGCTTGACCAGGTAGTCGTCTGCGCCGACGTCGAAGCCGCGCTCGAGATCCGTCGCCTCGCCGAGGGACGAGCAGATGATGACGGGCAGGTGCTGCGTGCCCTCGTGCCGCTTGATCGCGGCGCAGACCTCGTAGCCATCCTTGCCCGGCATCTCGACGTCGGTGATGACGAGGTCGGGGCGCACCTCCGGCAGCAGCGCGAGCGCTTGGTCGCCGTCGTAGGCGTGCACGACCTCGTAGCCCGCCTCCTCGAGGATCGGCGTCGTGTGCCGGTGCACGAGGTCGCTGTCGTCGGCGAGCAAGACGACGCGCTTGGTGCGGGTCGAGACGCCGAGCGACGCGAGCACCTCGGACGGCGCGAACGGCACGCGCAGAAAGCCCGCGAGCCGCGCGGCGTGCGCGGCGTCGCGGTCCTCCTCGTCCGCCGACACGAGCACGAGCGGGACGTCCCCCGCGAGCGCGAGGGCGAGCGCGTCGCCGCCCTGCAGCCTCCGCGCGACGAACGCCGCCGACGGCCTCGGATGCCCCGCGAGCTTCGCCGCGAGCTCCGCGCCCGTCCGCACGCGGATGACCTCGTGACCGGCTGCCTCGAGCGGCCGCGCGAGCGCGCGCTCGAGCGCGGTCGTGGCAGTGGCTACGACGACATGCATGGACGGCCGATGCTAGCAGACACGCAACGCCCGCCTTCAGCGCAGATTCATGTTCGTGACATCCGCCCAGGCGTCTTGCGGGTCGGTGCTCAGCTCGAGCGCGACCGCGTGGTAGTTGAAGACGACGCGCTCGACGGCGCTCGTGTATGCCTGCGCGTCGCGGCGCACGTTGTTGCGCAGGAACACCGCCTGCGTGCCCGGCAGCGGGAGCGGTCGCACGAGGTGCAGCGTCTTGGCGTAGCGCTTGTGTCCGCCGAGCAGCTTCGCGCCGAGCACGGCGTGCCGCGCCTCGGGGCGGCCGGTCGCGCGGTCGCGCACCTCGACGCAGACGAACGCGACGTCGCACAGGTAGATCGTGTTGCGCGTCCAGATCTCGAAGACCGGGCCGAGGCCCGCCGCCTCATCGCCGATCGCGCGACCGGGGCCGCCGCGCACGCGCGTGATCTGCACGTCGAGGGGCGGCTTGCGCTCGGCTTTCTCGACCTTCTCGACCTTTTCGACCGCCTGGACGGGCTCCGCGCGGACGACGGTCTTCTCATCGTCGCCACCGAGGGCCTCGTAGCCCCGCTTCGTGTCCCGCGTTGACATGGCCGCGATGGTACCCCGAAAGGCGCGGACGGGCGCGAACGAGCGCTCATGTTAGAACCGCCCCCGATGGCGCGCGTACCCATGGACGAGTCGGTGGTCGCAGATTGTCGGCGGCTCGCAGCAGAGATCGCCGACGAGGTGCAGGGCTTCATCGATCGGCACACGACCGTCGGCGTCGAGCGCACGGTCGCGCGGGCGTACGGCATCGACGGGGCCGACGACCAGGGCGCGCCGCTCGTGAACCTGCTCGTCGAGCGGGTGCACGCGCAGAAGCTGCTCGGGCGCGGCATCGCGTTCTTCCTCGGGCGCGAGCTGTTGCGCGGCGCCCCTTCGCTGCAAGAGGCCGCCGAGCGGCTCGCGTACGGCGCGGCGCCCGTCGATCCCTCGGGCCCCGAGACGCTCGCGCAGATCCAGGCGGCCCTCGCGGCGCCGACGCTCGCCGCGCTCGCCCGCATCGACGCGGCCGTGCACGAGCGCGACGGCAAGCGCGAGCGGCTCGCGATGGGGCCGACGCCGCACAAGTACGTGATCGTCGCGACGGGCAACATCTACGACGACGCGGTGCAGGCCAAGAGCGCGGCGCACGGCGGCGCGGACGTCGTCGCGGTGATCCGCGCGACGGCGCAGTCGCTCCTCGACTACGTCCCGCACGGCCCGACGACCGAGGGCTACGGCGGCACCTACGCGACGCAGGCGAACTTCAAGATCGTGCGCGAGGCCCTCGACGCGGCGGGCGCGGAGCTCTCTCGCTACGTGATGCAGACGAACTACTCGTCGGGCCTCTGCATGAGCGAGATCGCGTGGATGGCGGCCGTCGAGCGCCTCGATATGCTGCTCAACGACTCGATGTACGGGATTCTGTTCCGCGACATCAACATGGAGCGGACGTTCGTCGATCAGTACTTCTCGCGCCGCTTGATCGCGCGCGCGAAGATCGTCGTGAACACCGGCGAAGACAACTACCTCACGACCGCCGACGCCGTCGAGGCCGCGCACACGGTGCTCTCGTCGCAGTTCATCAACGAGGCGTTCGCGCACCGCGCGGGCGTCGCCGACGAGCAGCTCGGGCTCGGGCACGCGTACGAGATCAACCCCTGGATCGAGGACTCGTTCCTCCTCGAGCTCTCGCAGGCGCAGCTCGTGCGGCAGCTGTTCCCGAAGCACCCGATCAAGTGGATGCCGCCGACCAAGCACAAGACGGGCGACATCTTCCACAGCCACGTGCACGACGCGCTCTACAACCTCGTCGGCGTCACGACGAATCAGTCGATCGAGCTGCTCGGGATGTTCACCGAGGCGATCCACAATCCCCTCTTGATGGATCGGTATCTGTCGCTGAAGAGCGCGCGCTACATCTTCAGCGCGGCCAAGCACCTCGGCGAAGAGCTCGAGTTCAAGAAGGACGGCATCATCGAGCGCCGCGCGCAGGAGGTCCTCGCCAACGCGCACGCGATGCTCGTCGAGGTGCAGCGCGAGGGCATCTGGGACGCGATCGCGCGCGGCGCCTTCGCGGAAGTCAAGCGCGCCCGCGACGGCGGCAAGGGGCTCGCCGGCGTGACGGCGCGCGCGGCCGAGTACGTCAATCCGCTGCTCGACGCGCTCGAAGGGAGGGCATGATGGGACACCCGACGAGTCCGCACCTGCTCCGCGCCTATGGCGATCGCGACGGCGACGGCATGGTGCAGATGAGCTTCACGCTGCAGGTGCCGCCGAGCGCGATCGCCAAGGAGGCCGCGCGGCAATTCGCCGAGGCGCACGGGCTGAAGGAAGCGCTCGTCACGGCGATGGAGGAGTGCGGCCCGGGCTTCACGTACTTCGTCGTCTATGGGCACAGCGTGCATCACGTCGATCTCTCGAAGATCGAGGTGCCCGAGGTCGACATCCCGGACCTCGACAAGAAAGAGATCGAGCACCGCATCGAGGAGCGCATCGGCCGCAAGGTCGTCGTCGTCGGCGCGTGCACGGGCTCCGACGCGCACACCGTCGGCATCGACGCGATCCTGAACATGAAGGGCTACGCGGGCGACAAGGGCCTCGAGTCGTACAAGTGGTTCGACACGCACAACCTCGGCGCGCAGGTGGAGAACGAGGCGCTGCTCGCGCGCGCGCTCGCCGTCGGCGCCGACGCGATCCTCGTCAGCCAGGTGATCACGCAGCGCAACTCGCACAAAGAGAACGCCCGCGCGCTCGTCGAGCTGATGAAGCGGGAGGGCGTGCGCGAGCGCTTCTTGCTCGTCTTCGGCGGACCGCGCGTGGATCACAAGCTCGCGCTCGAGCTGGGCTTCGACGCGGGCTTCGGCCCGGGGACGCTGCCGAAGCACGTCGCCGCTTACTTGATGACGCGCATGATCGACCGGCAGCGAGCCTCGGCATTTCCAGGAAAGGCGGGAACAGCGCATGAGTGAGCAAAACCTGAAGGTCGTCCTCCGGCTGCGCATCGGCGCGCACGACGCGCACTACGCGGGCGAGCTCGTCGACGGCGCGAAGTGCCTGCAGCTCTTCGGCGACGTCGCGACGGAGCTGCTGATCCGCCTCGACGGCGATGAGGGCTTGTTCCGCGCCTACGACAGCGTCGAGTTTCTCGCGCCGGTGCGCGCGGGCGACTACCTCGAGGTCGAGGGCGAGCTCGTCTCGATGGGCAAGTCGAGCCGCAAGATGCGCTTCGAGGCGCGCAAGGTGATCGAGAACGTGCGCGGGGAGCCCGGCGTCGCGCCGAGCGCCGCGAACGTGCTCAGCCCGCCCGTCGTCGTCTGTCGCGCGACGGGGACGTGCGTCGTGCCGGCGGAGCATCAGCGCAACCAGCGCTGAGGCGCCGCGACGCGTCGAGGCGCGGAGACCCTGACGCGCCGCACGATCTTCGCGCGTCGCTCATAATCGCGGCCCGAGCCCTCCACCTACTCCGCAGAAGGTGGAGGAAACATGGGCAAGCTCGCACTCGTATTGATCGCGACGGTCGTCGGAAACTGCCTCGCGGAGCCGCTGTCGGCGGACCTGATGCTCGACGACGGGGGCGCGCGCGACGCCGGCCCCGCGGACGAGCACGGACACGACGCGGGCCCCGACGCGCACGGGCGGCGCGACGGCGGCGCGGACCTCGACGCAGCGCTGGCGGACGGCGGCGCGCTCGACGTCGACGCGGGGGCCCTCGGGCCGCGCGTGTACATCCACATGCGCGCGACCGCGGCGCCCGTGCCGCACGCGGCGGGCACGAGCGGCGCGACGCCGCGCGCGTATTCGAGCGGGATTCGCTCGCTGGAGCTGCTGCGCACGGCCGACGATCCGAGCCCAGCGCGCATCTTCTCGTACGGCGATGGCTACGTGGAGGCGAGCTACGACGACGGCGCCGACACCATCGTCGGCTCAGCCGCCATCGCGGACCTGCCGACGGGCACGTTCACCTGGGCGCGCGCGGTGCACACGCACGTGCGCTTCACGCTCCCGGCGACCGCGCACACGCCCTATGGCGTGCTGCCGGGCGACCTCGACGCGCTCCTCGTGCTGAGCGACCGCACGACGCTCGACGGGGTCGCGCGCGCGCACGGCGACTATCGCTATGTGTTCCGCTACGCGGGCATGGCGCTGCCGTCGGAGGGCGCGGGCTTCCCGATCCCAGCGGTCGAGAGCGGCGGCTTCACGATGCGCCTCGAGGCGGGCGAGACGTCCTACGCGTTCCCCGTCGCGCTCGAGGTGCGCAACGACCTCGCGGACGACGTGCACGTGGTCTTCGAGATCAACACGCACGAGAGCTTTCGCTGGACCGAGCAGGACGCGCCGGGCTACGTCGCGGGCGCGTTCGACCTGAGCGCGCTCGGCACGGAGCCCATCGTGCAGGCGGGCGCGAACAGCTACCGCTACTTCCCCGAGTGAGCGCTCGACGGGCTATGCTGCGCGCCCATGTCGCAGGCCCAACAAGGACGAGAAGAGATCATTCTGACGGCCGCGATCGTCGGCGCGGAGGTGACGCGCGAGCAGACGCCGCATCTGCCGATCACCGCCGACGAGATCGCCGCCGAGGCCAAGCGCTGCCGCGACGCGGGGGCGTCGGTGCTGCACCTGCACGTGCGCGAGGCGGACGGGCGCCCGACGCAGTCGCGGGACCGTTTTTACGAGGCGATCGAGGCGATCCGCGCGGTCACCGACATCATCGTGCAGACCTCGACGGGGGGCGCCGTCGGGATGAGCATCGACGAGCGCGTGCAGCCGCTCGACTGCGCGCCGGAGATGGCCTCGCTCAACTGCGGGACGATCAACTTCGGCGACGAGATCTTCGAGAATTCTCTGCCGCAGATGCGCGCGATCGCTGAGCGAATTCGGGCCGCGGGCGTCGTGCCGGAGCTGGAGCTGTACGAGCTCGGGCACCTCGACAACGCGCTGATCCTCGTCCACGAGGGGCTGCTCACCGCGCCGCTGCACGTGCAGTTCGTGCTCGGCGTGCGGGGCGCCCTCGGCGCGCGCCCGGAGGTGCTGCGCTTCCTCGTCTCGCAGCTGCCGAGCGACGGAACGTGGGGCGTCGCCGCGACGGGGCGCCATCAGCTGCCGATGGCCGAGCTCGCGACGGAGCTCGGGGGCAATGTGCGCGTCGGGCTCGAGGACAACCTCTACCTCGAGAAGGGCGTGCTCGCGGAGGGCAGCGCCCCGCTCGTCGCGCGCGCCGCGCTGATCGCGAGGGCGCGCGGACGCGAGCCGGTGTCGCCGACGCGGGCCAGGGAAATCCTCGGGATTCGCGCGGCGGGGTAGACGCCTTCAAGCGCTCGGAGGCGCGGGCACCGAGAGCGCGGTGCCGTCGTGCCGCTCGACGCGATCGCGGCCGTGGCGCTTGGCGGCGTAGAGCGCTTCGTCGGCGCGCGCGAGGAGCGCGGCGACGTCTTCACCCGGGAGGAGCGCGGCGACGCCGAGGCTGATCGTCAGGCGGCCGAGGGGCTGCGTCGCGCCACCGGGGATCTCGTGATCGGCGACCTGCACGCGCAGCTTCTCGGCGACGCCGAGGGCCTCGTCGAGCGTCGTGCCGGGCAAGAGCACCAGGAATTCTTCGCCGCCCGTGCGCGCGACGGTGTCGATGCGGCGCACGACCGCCTGCAGGTGCTCGGCGACGGCGCAGAGCGCGGCGTCGCCCGTCGGATGACCGCAGGTGTCGTTGAGGTTCTTGAAGTGGTCGATGTCGATCGCGATGACGGAGACCGCCTGATGAAAGCGCTGCGCTCGCTCGAGCTCGCGCTCGAGCTGCCGGCCGAGCGCGCGGCGGTTGGCGAGGCCCGTGAGCTCGTCCGTCGTCGAGAGCGCGCGGAGCTCGTCGACGACCTGCGCGTGCCGGATGGCGAGCGCGGCCTGGTCGGCGATGGCGCCGAGCAGGCGGAGGTGCGCGTCGGTCAGCGGATCGCTGACGTCGCGCGTGACGCCGAGGATGCCGAGGAGCGAGCCCTGGAGCGAGATCGGGAACGCGGCGAACGAGCCCTCGCGGACGGCCTCGCCCCAAAAGGCGAGGTATTCAGGGGCGTCGGAGACGTCCGTGCGGACGACGGGCTGACCCGTGCGCGCGACCTCGCCGGCGATGCCGAGCCCCGCCTCGACGAGCCGCCCGAGCACGCGCTGCGGCGCTTGGAAGCCGTGCACGGCGCGCACGAGGTAGCGGCGCGAGCCGTCCGCGGCGCGCAGGAAGATCGCCGCCTCGCGGAGGTGCAGCCCTGTGCCGATGCGCGTGACGAGCTCGCGCAGGACCTTGTCGAGCTCGTTCTCGGTGACGCTGACGCGCAGCAGATCGAAGACCAGCTGCCGCTCGGCGAGGCGCGCCTCGAGCTCGGTCGTCTTGGCGGCGAGGGTCTCTTCGAGGCGCAGCTTCTCGCGCGTGCGGACGAGCTCGCGGGACTGATCGATCATGCTGCCGCGCAGGCTCGTGATGCGCGCGAGGAGGCGGTTGAGCGCCTCGCTCGTCTCGGCGAGCTCGCCGTGGCCTTTGACCGGAATTCGCAGGAGAAAATCGCCCGCGTCGGCCTCGTCGACGAACTGCGAGAGCGCGCGCAGCCGCCGCGCGACGAGGTGCTCGACCATCAGCGCCGCGACGACGGCCGCGACCAGGGCGCTCGTCAGGATCGTGCCGAGCACGAAGGGCGTCGGCAGCGACTCGACGAAGCCGAGGGTCACCGCGAGCTGAATGGACGCGCCGAGCGCCGAGCCGACCCCCGCGACGACCGCGGCGATACGCCAAAGCCGCTCTCGGCGCGCGGGTCGGGGGTCCACGAGGCGGAGCGTTCGATCGGGGTCGTGGCTCGTCAACAGGACGCGGCCGTTATCTCGCGCGTTCTGTCTTGGACGTCTCGCAGGGGCGAAGCGGCCCGATCCGAGACGCCCCGGTGGAGGCCCCGACCGTCCCGCGCGCCGCCCGTCCGAAACGCGTGGGTGGGGGGACCCGACTGGCTTCGCCAGGCGGGGGGAGGGGGCGCGACGCACCCTCCGCAAAAACTGTGGCGATGGAGGGACTCGAACCCCCGACCTAGCGCGTATGAAACGCCCGCTCTAACCGGCTGAGCTACATCGCCAAGAGGCGGCGGAGTATAGGGAGGGGGCCCCAACTGTCAAACGCGGTTTGCGCGCGCCTCGTTTCGAAGAACCTGCGGGCACCTCGCGCGTCGGAGCGTGGCATCATCCCGCCGCGCCGGTGGACGGCGCCTCGGGGGCCGCGCGCGCGCGGCGGAGGCATCTCATCGTATGCAGCGCTCACTCGCTGGACGTCGGTCGCTCTATCTGCCGTTTCTCGTGTTGGCGCTCGGCGCGCTCTTACCGACGCTCCGCGATGCGGAGGCGCAGGACGCCGGGCGCGCGGGGGCGGTGGGCTACGAGCTCGCGCTCTTCGGCACGCCGCAGGGGACGTACGGCGAGACGCTGCGCGTGCAGGGCATCGCCTACGAGGTGCGCGGGCTCGCTGATCTCGTGCCGCTCACGCAGGGCGAGGTCGTCGCGCGGCTGACGTCGATCGCGAACCCGCGCACGGGCTCGCGCGACACGGTCGTCACGCGCACGGTCGTGCCGGGCGCGGCGGGGCGCTTCGAGGTCACGCTCGATGTGCCGGAGCGCGCGCTCGCGGCGCCGATGCTCGAGCTCGTCGTCAAGCGGCGCGGCGCGCAGGGGCGGGAGTACGCGTACTCGCTGAGCCTCGGCTCGCCGCTCGGCGTCGACCTGCTGACGGATCGCGTCCTCTACGAGCCGGGCGAGACCCTGCACGCCTGGTCGCGCCTCGTGCACGCGGCGGACGGAGCGCCCGTCGGCGCGCGGCGCGTGACGCTGAGCGTCGCGGATCCGAGCGGTCGGCGCATCGCGGAGCAGGTCGTCACGACGAGCCCGGCGGGCGTCGCCGTGCTCGACGCGGCGCTCCCCGCGAGCGCGACCGACGGGATGTACGCGGTGTCGGCGCAGGCGCTCGACGGCGTCGCGACGGCGTACGCGACGCGGCAGGTGCGCGTCGGGCGGCGGACGGTCGAGCGGCTGCTGGTCTCGGCGACGCTCGATCAGGCGCTGGTGCCGCCGTCGGGCACGCTCTCGGGGCGCGTCAGCGTGCGGACGCCGAGCGGCTCTGCGGTACGCGGCGCGCGCGTCGAGGTGCGCGTCAGCGGGCGCGGCGAGCCGCTGGTGCTCGAGACGGACGGCGAGGGGCTCGCGCGCTTTCGCACGACGGCGCCGGCGTTCTTGTCGGGCGACGTCGCGACGCAGACGGTGGACGTGCGCGCGACGCATCCGGCGCACGGGACGCTGCGCACGGTGGTCACGTATCAGCTCGCGCGCGTGGAGTGGGTCGTCTCGGCGACGGCGGCGGCGGGCGCGCTCGTGCCGGAGGTGGACACGGAGGTCTACGTCGCGGTCAGCGACCCGCGCGGTCGCCCGGCGCCTGTGAACACGCCGATCGTCGCGACGGGGCCCGGCGTGCGCAACGGCTCGCAGCAGGCGACGACCGACGCGAACGGGCTCGCGGTCATCGCGATGCGCCTGCCGCGCGGCGCGGCGGCGACGGTGACGGGCGGCGGCGCGGGCTGCAATGGGCAGGTCGCGACGGTCGTCGACGTGACGATCAACACCGCGCGCCCGCTGACGGCGCGCGTGTGCGTGCGGACGGCGCCCGACGCGGAGGTCGTCGCGCGCGTGCTCTCGCCGGTGATCGCGCCGGGCGGGGAGCTCGCCTTCGACGTGAAGCGGCGCGACTCGGTGCGCGGGCGCGCGGTGCTCGCGGAGGCGCTCGCGGGCGGGCGCGTCGTCGGCGCGGCGTGGCTCTCGGGCGCGGAGACGCGCGGCGTCATCACGCTGCCCGCTGGGCTCGCGGGGCTGGTCAACGTGCGCGTGCGCGCGCTCGGGGCGGAGAACGCGCTCGCGCCGCTCGATGAGCCGGCGTTCGCGGGGACGGGCGCGGG
>CAIUAC010000849.1 GCA_903896985.1 uncultured Sandaracinus sp. | reverse complement strand
TCCTCGAGGCGTTGCGCGCTGACGGCGCTCTCCGGCGCCTCGAGCAGCGCGGCGATCCGGTCGGCGGGGGCGAGCGCCTCGGCCGAGTGCGCCGCGGCCGCGTCGCCCGCGAGCGCGTAGGCCGCAGGCACGGGGAAGCCCGCCCGCGCCAGCGCGGCGAGCCCGCGCGCCTTGCCGCCGAAGCCCTCCGAGCGGCGGGGAACGATGGTCTCGATGCGCCTGAGGTGCCGACTCGTCATGAGACGGGGCGAGTCTACTCCGCGCGGGGCCCTGCGCACTCCATCGCCGGCGGGCGCAGATGACTGCGTGCCACAGCCCACCAGGCGTTCTATGCTGCGCGACCAGTCCCTCGGGGGTGCGATGCGCCGTTCTCTGTTCGCTCTTCTCGCCTCGATCGTCGCACTCACTGCCTGCGCCAGCGGCGGCACCCGGCACCCCGCCTACGACGCCGGTGTCTCACGCGACTGGGGCACGCGCGACACGGGCACGCCGCTCGATCTCGGCGGGCGCGACTTCGGCTCACCAGACTTCGGCTCGCCAGATCTCGGCTCCGACCTCGATCTCGGTCCCGCCTCCCCGGATCTCGGCGCGCTCGACCTCGGCAGCGCAGACCTCGGCAGCGCAGACCTCGGTCGAGCGGACCTCGGCACGCCGGACCTCGGCGCGCCAGACCTCGGCCCGCCGACCGGCTGCACCAGCGCGGCGACCTGTCAGGACGGCCTCGCGTGCAACGGCGTCGAGGGGTGCATCGCGGGCACCTGTCGCCCCGGGACGGCCATCGCCTGCGACGACGGGATCGCCTGCACGACGAATTCCTGCACCGAGCCCGGCGGCGCTTGCGCCTTCGCGCGCAACGACTCTGCGTGTCCCGCCGGCTCGACCTGCACCGCGCCGACCGCCTCCGGCTGCACGAGCACCTCGACCTGCACCGAGTCACCGTGCCGCCTCGTGTCGCCGCAGTGCGGCTGCACGGGCACGCAGGCGTGCGTCGTCTCGGCCGGGGCGCGCCTCTGTGCGGCCGCAGGTACGGGCGCGACGGGCACCGCCTGCGGCACGGGCACGAGCGGCTGCGCGGCCGGCAACCTCTGCGTCGGCGTCACCGCAACGGGCACCGGGAGCGCCTGCGAGCACTTCTGCACGACCGACGCCGACTGCACCGGCGCGGGCGCGCTCTGCATCCTGACGCTCAACGACGGCGCTGGCGGCACGGTCCCCGGCGCAACGCTCTGCTCGCTCTCGTGCAACCCGCTCAACGGCAGCGGCTGCCCGACCGGCAGCACCTGTCGGGTCTTCGTCGAGTCCGCCGGCAGCGCGCGCTACCTCACGCACTGCGAGGGCCCAGTGGGCGGAGGCACCGACTTCACCCCCTGCACCACCGACAGCGAGTGCGCCGCGGGCTACGCGTGCATCGACCTCGGCTTCGGCACCGAGTGCGCCCACTGGTGCAACGCCACGACCGGCACGGGCTGCACCCTCGGCTTGACATGCAGCACGTTCACCACGCCCGTGCTGATCGGCACGCGCGAATACGGCATCTGCAACTGAGCCGGCGCGCACCGGTGGTCCTCGCGCGCGCACACCGTGCCGTCGACGCTGCGCAACGCGCGGAGTAAAGCTCCGCGCCATGTCGCAGCACGACGACGACCACTTCCACGATCAGTGCGGCGTCTTCGGGGTCTTCGGCGACCCAGAGGCGGCGAACCTCACCTATCTCGGGCTGCACTCGCTGCAGCACCGCGGGCAAGAAGCCGCAGGCATCGCGTCGACCGACGGGCGGCAGCTGTTCGTGCACAAGGCGACCGGCCTCGTGCAGGACATCTTCACGACCGACGTCATCGCGCAGCTCGCGGGGACGCGCGCCATCGGTCACGTGCGCTACTCCACGGCGGGCGGCTCGCACATCAAGAACGCGCAGCCCATCGCGGTCGATTACCGCGACGGCTCCATCGCGGTCAGCCACAACGGCAACCTCACGAACGCCGAGCAGCTGCGCTCGGAGCTCGAAGAGGCCGGCTCGATCTTCCAGACCTCGAGCGACACGGAGGTCGTCGTTCACCTCATCGCGCGCTCGCAGAAGACGACGCTCGAGGAGAAGATCACCGACGCCCTGCGGCGCGTCGAGGGCGCGTATTCGCTGCTGTTCCTCACGCCGGACCAGCTGATCGCGGTGCGCGATCCGTGGGGCTTTCGGCCGCTCTG
>CAIUAC010000848.1 GCA_903896985.1 uncultured Sandaracinus sp. | reverse complement strand
GTCGCAGATGTAGACCGTCGGGCCCGCGATGAGCTTCTTCACTTCCTTCTGCGACTTGCCGCAGAAGGAACATTGGAGGTTGCCGTGCCCGTCGTCGCGCCGTCGATCCACTGTGTGCCTCTCTAAGAACGAACAGCCATGACGGCGAGCGCCTGCCCTTGAACTACACGCCTGCTGAGCCCTGTCCATCGGACTTCAGGCTGGGCGAACGAGTCTAGTCTCCCCGATCCAGGGGGGCAAGGGAGCGAGCAGGCGGGAAAGGACCCTATTTGCGCGGGACGATCACGTCGTCGACGATGCCGTATTCCTTCGCGTCTGGCGCGGCAAGAAAACGGTCACGCTCGGTGTCCTCTTTGATCTTCGTCTCCGGCTGCCCGGTGTGCTTGGCGAGGATCTCGTTGATCTTCTGGCGGAGATACAAGATCTCCTTCGCCTGGATCTCGATGTCCGAAGCCTGCCCGCGCGCGCCGCCGTGCGGCTGGTGGATCATCACGCGCGAGTTCGGCAGGCACTTGCGCCGACCCTTCGCGCCGGCCGCCAAGATGACGGCTGCCATCGACGCGGCCTGTCCGAGACAGACCGTCGAGACGGGGCAACGGACGTATTGCATGGTGTCGTAGATCGCGAGGCCGCTCGTGATCACGCCGCCTGGGCTGTTGATGTAGAGCGTGATCTCCTTGTCGGGATCCTCGCTCTCGAGGAACAGCATCTGCGCGATGATGATGTTCGCGACGTCGTCGTTGACCTCGGTGCCGAGGAAGACGATGCGGTCCTTGAGCAGGCGGCTGTAGATATCCCAGCTTCGCTCGCCGCGGTGGGTGGTCTCGACGACCTGCGGGTACGGGATGTATGCGCGCGGAACGGTGTCAATCGTCATCCAGGCCCCTCAGACGTTGCGACCTCGGCGGTCGACGCGGCTGCGTCGCTCGCAGCCGGTGCGTCGACGATCGTAGCCCTGGCAAGGAGATAGTCGAGGAGCTTGTCCTGCAGAAGCTGCGAGACGAGCTGCTCGCGACGGTCCCCAGCGTAGTCGACGCGGACCTTGGCGACGTGCTTGCCGGTGCGCTCGGCGATCTCGGCGAAGCGCTTCTCGATCTCGTCGTTGCTGACGTCCATCTTCTCGCGGCGGGCTAGCTCGCCGAGGAGGATCGCGGCGAGGACTTTGCGCTCGGCGCGGGCGTGCATGGTGTTGTGCATCTCCTCGCTGAGCGGCGTCGACATCTGGCCGGTCATCGAGAGGAACTGCGCGAATTCCTGCACCATCCGCTGCTCTTCCTGCTTGATGAGCGACGGCGGCACCGGCACCGGGTTCTTGTCCACGAGGCGCTCGACGACGAGGTCTCGGAGGGCGCCATCGGAGCGGCGCTTCGCCGTCTCCTCGAGGCGCTTGCGGATGTCGAGGCGCAGCTCGAGCAGCGTCGGGAAGTCACCGCAGTCCTTCGCGAACTCGTCATCGACTGCGGGGAGCGTGCGCTCCTTCAGCTCCTTGACGGTGACGCGGAACTCAGCGGCCTTGCCGCGCAGCGCGGCGTTGCCGTGGTCGTCGGCGAACTTCACGGCGATCGTCTTCTCGTCGCCGACGTTCGCGTCGACCAGGCCCGCCTCGAACTCCGGCAGCAGGCGCTCGCCGTCGAGCTCCACTGCGTGGTCGTTGGCGCTCATGTCGGGCTTCACGTCGCCGTCGATCGACACGTGGTAGTCGATGACGAGGAGGTCGCCCTTCTTCGCGGAGCGGGCGGGCTCGGGCGCCGCGATCGTCGCGTTCTCGAGGCGTAGGCGCTCGATCTCGCGGTCGACGTCGGCCTCGGGGACCTCGGACGACGGGCGCGCGACCTGCAGACCGTCCGTGTCGAGGTTCTCGACCTTCGGGCGGACTTCGAGCTTCGCGGTGAAGGCCATCGGCTGACCGTCGACCATCGGGGTCGGCACGACGTCGGGCGTCGCGACCGGCTCGAGCTTGTGCTCCTCGATCGCTGCGAATAGGCCCTTCTCGACGAGGGCGGTCAGCACCTCGTGGCGTACCTGGGAGGCGAACAGCTGCTTGACGACGCTGCGCGGCACTTTGCCCGGGCGGAAGCCTTTGATGCGCGCGACCTTCTGCATGCGCGCGTAGCCGTCCTCCATGTCCTTGCGCACCTCGTCCCAGGGAACCTCGACCTTGACCTCGACGAGAACCGGACTGATTTCAGTGACTTGGGACTGCATTTCGGGGCTCCGGGGCGGACGTGGACAAGGGCGCGCGAGGGGGCGGTGGTCTAACGCCCGCTGATGTAGGCGTCAAGGAATGGATCAGCGGAATTGACTGCGATTTCGCAGCCGTTCTCACCAATGCGGCGCGTATCGAGGGCGATACGGGGCGGTCAGGCGGGCGGAGTGCTCGCGGGCGGAGCTCCCGAGAGGTCGAGCAGCGCGATGCCGAGCTCGCTCGACATCTCGAAGATGCGCTGGTCACGGTAGAACTCGCCGAAGAAGATCTTCTGCAGGCCCGCGTTCGCGATGGTCTTGAAGCAGCTCCAGCAGGGGGAGGCGGTCACGTAGATGGCCGCGCCGTCGATGCGGGTGCCGTTCTTGGCCGCCTGGATGATCGCGTTCGCCTCGGCGTGCAGGGTCCGGACGCAGTGGCCGTCCTCCATCATGTGGCCGGCGTCGTCGCAGTGGGGGAGCCCGCGCACCGAGCCGTTGTAGCCCGTCGAGAGGATCGTCCGGTCGCGTACGATGACTGCGCCGACGTGCTTCCGCGAGCACGTCGACCGCGTCGCGACCTCGCGGGCGATGTTCATGAAGTACTCGTCCCAGCTGACTCGAATGCGCTCGTTCATGCGCCGACGGCTAACACGGCGGCGGCGCCGCGGGAAGGGCGAACGCGCGCGCTCGTCGGCGGTTTCACGGTAGCGTCGGGGGCGTCGTGCCCTCGCGGACGAGCGCCGTGTGGGTCGCGGCGAGCGAGCCGTGCTCGACGCGCAGCAGCTCGACGCGCAGCATGCGGACGATGGGCGCGCGCGCTGCGCTGCTATCCTGGCCGACGTGCTGCGCAACTCGCTCGCTCGATGCTCGGTGTTCGTCGCGACGCTCACGCTCGCCGGCTGTGCCTCAGCGCCGCTCGCGGCGGATGCTGGGCAGGACGCCGCCGCGCCGACCGACGCGCGGGTCACCGATGCGTCGCTCGACGAGGGTACGGTCGATGCCGACGGGGGCGCGCACGTCGATCTCGGCGTAGTGCCGCCGGCCGACGCGGGGAGCGCCTGTCCACCGCGTCCGCTCCAAGGGCTCTTCGTCTGGAACGACGACCTCGTCGAGACGCGGGACGAGATCCTCGCGCTCGCAGAGGCGCGCGGCGTGACGGAGATCTATCTGCACGCGAATCTGTTCTACGCGGGCGACCGCGACGAGAGCGCGCTCGCGGCGTGGATCGAGGCGGCCGGGGCTCGCTGCATCGCGGTCGAGCTGCTCTTCGGCAACGCCGACTGGCTGCTCCCCGCGGGGCGCGCAGAGGCGACGTCGCGCACGGCGTGGGCGGTGGCGTTCGCGGACGCGCACCCGGGCGCGCGCCCGAGCGGCGTGCACTGGGACCTCGAGCCGCAGCAGCTTGCCGCGTGGCACGCGGACGTCACGACGCAGCCGGGCTTCGTGTCCGATCTGGTGGACACGCTCGAGGTGCTCACGCCCGTCGCGGAGGCGGGCGGCTTGCCGCTGTCCATCGACCTCGGGTTCTTCTTCGACGGCATCGACGTGACGCGCGGCGGCGTGACGCGGCCCGGCAGCCAGTGGGTCACGGACGCCGTCAGTCGCGTCGTCTTGATGGACTACCGGGACACCGCGCTGTCGACTGGGCACGGCGGGCTGATCTCGCTGGCCGAGGCCGAGGTCGTCTATGCCAGCGCGGTGGGCGTGCCGATCGTGCTCGCCGTCGAGACGACGCCGCAGGATCCGACCTACGTCAGCTTCGCCGAGGAGGGGTTCGCGGCCATGATCGCCGAGCTTGCGGTGGTGCGCGCGCACTTTGCGAGCGCGAGCGCGTTTGCTGGGACGGCGCTCCACGACCGGGATGGCGTCGCGGCGCTGGCGCCTTGATGGCCCGGCGGACTCGCGGCGGCCGTTCACGACGGGCCGTCGTGGCGAGAACGTCGCGCAGTTGCGCAGCGGACGAGGCTCGCGCACCACCGCCTTGAACAGTGTCGATGCGCGTTGCACCGTTGAGATGAAATGCCGAAGCTCAACTGCTGGGAGTCGCAACGGTGTGGCCGCGAGCCTGGAGGGAGGCGCGTCGCGGCGCTTGGGCTTTGCCCGGCGGCCACGACGACCGAGGTCGAGGGCATCAACCATGGTCGCGCGGGCGGCCGAGTGTGCTGGGCGATCGCCGGCACGTTCTGCGGCGGGGGCGTACAAGGGACGGCCGCGCAGAAGGGCGAGTCCTGCATGAGCTGCGAGTTCTTCCGCACCGTCGTGCGGGAGGAAGGGCGCAATATCGCCTCCGGGCAGGCGGTCCGCGACGCGCTCGGGGTGCTCGACGCGACCGGCTCGGACTAGGGGGGCACGCGCACGCCGGAGGGGGTCTGCGCGTCGAGGACGCGCAGGACGTTCTCGGCAGCGATCGTGCGCACGTCGAGACCTCGCGCGCTGAGGGCGTCGCGTAGAACGCCGAGGTCCGCGGCATCGTCGAGCCCCGCGGGCAGCTCCCCGATGCCGTCGAAGTCCGAGCCGAGGCAAGCGGCGCCTGGACCCGCGACGCGGACGACGTGCGCGACGTGATTGACGAGCAGCGCGACGGTCGGTCGGCGCAGCGTCGGGTCGAGGCGGAGCGCGAGGGCGAGGCGCGACGGGCCGCCGCGCGCGGTCGAGGAATTGCCGGTGGATTCGAGCGCGTCGAACTCCGCGCGGTGTGCGCGGACGACCGCGCGCTGCTGAGCGCCGTACGCCGCGTCGAGGAACTGCGGGTAGAAGTTGACGCAGACAGCGCCTCCGCCAGCAGCGATGCGCGTGAGCAGCGCGTCGGGCAGGTTGCGGCGATTGTCGGAGAGCGCGCGCGCGGCCGAGTGGGACGCGAGCACCGGGCGCGTCGAGATGTCGAGCACGTCGGAGACGGTTTGGTCGCTGACGTGGGAGACGTCGGCGATCATGCCGAGGCTGTTCATCTCGCGGACGGCGCGTCGGCCGAGGTCCGTCAGCCCGAGTTCGGGATGCGCGCCGGTCGACGCGTGGGCGAGCGCGTTGTCGTTCGTCCACGTGAGGGTCAGGTAGCGCGCGCCGAGCGCGTACAACTCGCGGAGGCGCGCGAGGGCTAGCTCGGGGTCGTCCGTCCCGAGCGCGTGCGCGCCCTCGACGCCGATCAGCAGCGCGATGCGCCCGCTCGCCGCTGCGCGCCGGACGTCGTCGGTCGTCGTGCAGAGCGCAGCCTCGTCGGGGTGCTGCGCGGCGAGCGCGCGGACGGCGTGGGTGAGGGCGAGCGCGCGCTGCCACGCGGCTTCGCCCCGAAATTTGCGCGGGTTGACCCAGACGCTGAAGAAGCCGCCGCTGAGCCCGCCTTCGCGCATCCGGGGGAAGTCGACGTGGCCGTCCGCCAGGCGCTGGGCGAGGTCGTCGTGCGCGTCGAGCATGCGCTGCGTCGTGTCCATGTGCGTGTCGAGCGTGAGCAGCGGCGGCGCCGGGTCGGGCGTGGCCGGCGGCGACGGCGCGGGCGCTGTGGTCGGCGACGGGGGAGTCGGCGGGAGCGCGACGGGCGCGGCCGTTTCAGTCGTCGAGGTAGGGGGCGTCAGCGCGACGGGCGGGGGCGGTGCGGCGCTCGAGGGCGTAGCGCCGCAGCCCATAAGCAGCAGGAGCACCTGGGAGCAACACGTCGCCCGTTGTGAGCGCGTCGCGGGGCGCCGGAGGGGCGCCATCTCAGCGCTCTTCGACGCGCAGCGACACTCGGATCTGGACGACGCCGCCCGTGTCGGTGGGGCCGAAGTTGAGGCGCCGGAGCTTGTTCGCTACGCACGACGCGAAGGCGTGCGGTTCGTCGTTGCCTGCGGCCGCTTGGGCGGCGATCACTCGTCCATTCGCCGCGACGTCGACGTCGAACTCGCGCCCGCAGTTTACGGTCGGCGCGGGCTCGGTCCGGGGCCAGCAGTCGGCCCAGCCGCCTTCCGCTTCGATCGGGTCGCGCATCGCCGCGCTGCTCGCCAGGCCGCCGTAGCGTCCTCCGCTGAAGGCCACGTAGGGGGGAGGATAGACGGATCTCGACGTGCCTTGCGCGGCCGGCCGGACAGCAGGCGCGTTGACGAGATCTGCGGGCACGGGCCCGGGTGGGGGTGGGGGTGCGGGCGGGGGCGGGCCCACAAAGTCTGGAGTTCTGCGGACCGGCCCCGCCGGGGGACGCGGGCGGGGGGCGGCGGGCTGACGCGCGACGGGCTGCGCGCTGTCGTTGAGGGCCACGACGGTGGGGGCTGCGATGGGCGCCATGACAGGCGCGGGGTCGGCGTCCTGCGGCGGTGGTTTCACTGCCGGTTGCGCGACGCTCGGCGAGTTGGGCGCGGGGACTGGCAGCGGCCCCATCGGAGCCTCTCGCTGCGTGACCGGCGTCAGCGTCGCCGCTTGCGCCAAGGGGGCAGTCGCCGCGACCGCCAGCGTTGCGTTTGTGGTCGACACGGCGGCTGCTCCCGCGAAGGCCAGGAGCGCGACGGCTAGCAGACCCCCGGCGAGGGCGAGCGGCCACCACTGAAACCGCGGCTCTTTCGTCGTCGGCGCGCCCCTGACGCTCGGCGCGGAGACGGTCACTCCAGTGTTCGCCCCGCCCATCAACGGAGTGGCAGTGGCGGAGTGCGGAGCGGGCGTCGCCATGGTCGGCGCGATCCCCAGGGCTGCGACGTCGGCGACGCGCATCACGGGGAGGTGCACGCTCGGCTGCACGGCGCGGAGCGCTTCGGCCATCTCGTGTGCGCTCTGCCATCGCTCGCCGGGGAGCTTCGTCATCGCGCGGGCGACCACGCGCGCGAGCGCTGGCGTGATGTCCGGACGGTAGGTCTCGATGGGCATGGGCGACTCGCTCAGCACCGAGAAGAGCAGCGCGTTGTAGTTCCTCGCGGCGAAGGGCGGGCGGCCCGTGAGCGCCTCGTAGAGCACCGCGCCCAGCGAATAGAGGTCGGCGCGTTGATCGACGTCCTCGCCGCGCGCCTGCTCAGGCGCCATGTAGAGCGGCGTACCCATCAGCATGCCGGTCGCGGTGAGCTTCCCTGCGGCGTCGTCGTCGAGGAGCTTGGCGATGCCGAAGTCGAGCACCTTCACGCTCGTGCCGATGCCGGGCACCTGCGCGAGGAAGATGTTGTCGGGCTTGAGGTCGCGGTGGACGAGGTGCGCGCCGTGCGCCGCTTCGAGCGCCGAGAGCGTCTCTCGCGCGATGTGCACGGCCTCGGCTTCGGACATCGCGCCGCGTCCGATGCGCGCGCCGAGGGACTCGCCGCGCAGCAGCTCCATCGCGATCCAGGCGGACGTGTTGGGCTCGTGGCCGAAGTCGAGGATCTGCACGATGTGCGGGTGCGCGAGGCGCCCGGCGCGCTCGGCTTCCGCCTTGAAGCGGAGGATCGACGCGCCGCTCTGCGCGAGCATCGGCTGGAGCATCTTGAGCGCGACGGGGCGCGCGAGGCTCTCTTGTACGGCCGCGTAGACCACGCCCATCCCGCCCTGGCCGAGCTGCTCGCCGAGGCGATAGCGGCCGCCAATCACCTTTCCGGTGAGCTCGCCGATCCCAGCGGCGTTCGGCTTTGCGTGGGACATCGAGTTGGAGAGTGTCACATCGCCTTGCGCTCTGCTTCGGCGATGCATCGGTCACCGCGAGCGGCTGCACGGTGGCGCGGGTGGGCGCGAGAACCGCTGCTCACCGACAGTCGGTCCTCTGCCGACGCGGGGCGCGCTCAACCCGCAAGGACGGTGAGGTCTTCGTTGGCGCGCTCGCCATGAACGAACGCGCGCGCCATCGGCTCGTGCGCAGCGAGGAGCCCCGCGCCGAGCGTCGAGTCCATGACGGACGCCGCGGAGCCGGTGGCGTGCTCCCATTCAATCGCCCGAATGGTCGCGTCGCTCCCCGCGGGCGGCACGACAGGCGCTTGGACGTAGAGCGCGTGGTCGAACGTCGCCTCGGCATGCGCCTCGCCGTCGTGGACGTGCACCGTCGGAAAGAAGACTCGCGAGGGGTCGCGGCGCGGGAACGTGAACGCGAGCGGATGGAGCGTGTGACGCTTCGGTGTCCCGCCCGCGAGCTTCGCGAAGAAGCCGGTCCCCGTCGCGCGCAGCTTGGCGACGACGAAGCCGTAGGTCCGGTGAAGCGGCAGCGTGTCCCACACTTTCACCGGCAAACGGAACCGGGCGTCGAGGCGCGCGAAGTCGGCGACCGACGGGACGAAGGACGCTTGGAAGTCGCCCACCTCATGCACGACGAGTGGCGGCGCGGGCTGACGCCGCGACTGAGGCGCGAACGCCAGCGCGGTGGAGCGCGCCACGAGAAGCGGGAAGGCGCGCTCGAGGCGCGCGAAGAAGTCGGGACACGCCGACAGGTCGACGAACTCGACGGCGTCGTCGCCGGCACCGATCGGCGTTGGAATCGGCAGCACGAGCGCGAGGTCTTCGGCCGCCGCGAAGTCCATCGCGTACGCGAGCGCCTGGCGCGTCCCACCGAGCGGGCGCGCGAAGATCTTGGTCGACGCGACGAGCGGCACGGCCCGCGAGAAGCAGCACATGGGCGCGAGCTTATCGTGAGGTCGGGGCGGCAGCCCAGGGGACGCGCACGTCGCGCTCCTCGACGCGGGCCCCGCCATCGCGCTCCTCGGAAGCGTCGGCACGGTGCTCCGCGTCGACAACTTCGGCTGGCGCACGACGGACGCGAAGGTCGCCGTGGTGCTCGGAGACCCGGGCGTGTCGGTGGAGCTGCGCTCTGCGGCTGACAACTCACTCGCAGGCACCTATTCGTCCGGCGCCTCCGCGCTCGACGAGGACTCGGGAGACGACTCCTCGCGGGTCGAGTTCTAGGCGTTCAGCACGCCTGGCGACTAGTACCTCGATCTCGCGTCGCTCGACACGCGCTCCTACACGTACCGTGTCGCGGACGATGTGCGCGCGGGCAGAGAGCTATCTCCACTACCTGCTCGCGCTCAATCCGCTCGACCCGGTCTACCTGACCACCATGGCTACGTACGGGGGCGAACACTCGTCGTTTCGGCTGTACCCCGAGTGGTTCTCGACGACGGGGACGACGGCGATCACGGCAACGTTCGCGATGAGCGCCGGATAGCTCGTCGCTCGGTGGCATCGCGCGTTCGCCAATTCCGCGCTACAGGTCCGGCATGGGGGCCGCTTGTTCGTTCACGGGAGCCGTGATCGTCACCGTCGTTGCGGCGTCGGTGCTTGCAGCCGGTTGCGGGCACGTCGGCTTCGATGAGGGTGAGGTCGGCGCTGACCTCGGCTTCGATGCCGCGCGCGACCTGGGCGTCGATGCGAGTGCCGACGCGAGCGCCGACGCGCAGCGCGACGCAGCGCCGACGCTCGACGCCGGGCGCTGCCCGGGGCCGAGCACGTTCCCCGCGTGCGAACGCCTGCGGGCCATCCCCGAGGTGCCCGTGATCGACGGCATCGTTGAATGTGGCCTCGCGCTCGAGCCGTTCGTTCCGCAGGGCTGGACCGTCG
>CAIUAC010000847.1 GCA_903896985.1 uncultured Sandaracinus sp. | reverse complement strand
GCACGCCTGCGGCGAGCAGCGCGGTCTCGAGGGTGGCGCGGTCCTCGCGCGTGCAGCTCCGGTCGGCGTCGGCGTGCGCGAAGTAGAGGCGCGCGCGGAGCTTCGAGGCGGCGAGGTGGGGGCTGTCTGGCGCGTCCGTCACGAGGTGGCCGCCGTGGATCGACGCCGCCGCGGCGATGCGCTCGGGGTGCGCCGCCGCCGCGCGAAACGCGAGCTGGCCCCCGAGGCAGTAGCCGACGCAGCCGACGCGCGCGGCGTCGACGTTCGGCGTGCGCGCGAGCAGGTCGAGGTAGAGGCCGACGTCGCGCATCGTCGTCTCCGGCTTCACGGTGCCCATCACGGCGCCGAGGCGCGCGCGCTCGGGCGGGTCGCCCCACACGGTCGCGCCGTCGAAGGGCGCGAACGCGCCCGCGCGGTAGTACAGGTTCGGCAAGAGCGTGTAGAAGCCGTTCGCCGCGAGGCGGTCGGCCATCAGGCGAAGCTCCTCGCGGAGGCCGACGCCGTCCATGAAGAACAGCACCGCGGGCCACGGACCTGCGCTGGTCGGCACGTGCGCCGTCGCGTCGACGACGCCTTCGGGCGTGGGGATCTCGAGAGTGACTCGGCTCATCGGCTCCTACTCGCGCAGCGCGGCCGTCGAGTCAACGGGTCGTGGCGGCGGTCCTCTGCGGCGAGGCAGGCGCCCCGGCGGAGGAGGCCAGGCGCGGGTTGCCGCAGATCGCCTCGTGACTATGCTTCGTGACCATGAGCGGCTCGACGACGATGAAGGCCAGCGAGTTCAAGGCGCAGTGTCTCGAGCTGATGGATCGCGTTGCCGCGTCGGGCGAGGTGATCGTCATCACGAAGCGAGGCAAGGCGGTCGCGCAGCTCACCGCCTTGCCGGTGGCGAAGCCGCGGACGCTCGCGGGGTACTTCAAAGACAAGCTCGACTTCATGGGCGATGTGCTCTCGCCCATCGACGTCGCCTGGGGACCGGCGGAGCCCTCGATCGCGCCGCCCAAGGCGAAGCAGCGCCGCGGAGCGAAGCGGTGATCCTGCTCGATACGCACGCGATGCTGTGGCGAGCGATGGACGACCGGCGCCTCGGGCGACGCGCGGCCCGACGGATCGACCAAGCGCTCAACGCGGGCGAGCTCGCGGTGTCGGCGTTCTCGTTCTGGGAGGTGGGCCTGCTGGTGGCCGCGGGGCGCTTGCAGATGCGCGCCACCGTCGACGAGTTCCGGCTGGCGTCTCTCGCCGCCGGGATCACGGAGGTCCCCGTCGACGGGAGGATCGCCATCCTCGCCACGCGCCTCACGGGGATGCACTCGGACCCGGCAGACCGCCTCATCGTCGCGACCGCGCTCGAGAGGGGCGCGACGCTCGTCACCGCCGACGCGAAGCTCCTCGCGCTGGCCGCCGGGCCGGATTGCCTCGACGCGCAGACGTAGAGTCCGCGTGGCTGGCACGGGACGAGCGCCGCACGCGCGGCGTGGAGAGCGACAGCGGAGACCGACCAAGGTTGACCGGCGACCGACCAAGGTTGACCGGAGACCGACCAAGGTTGAGCGCTCGCGGCGCGCGGTCGGCTCACGCCGCCGCCGCTCCACCGCCTCCGCAGCGTGCTCGGAGTTGCGACCGACGACGGTGGACCGCCCCTGGCGCGTGCGCGGCGTTTCGCAGAAGGCACTCGCGGGCGCGCGCTGCCAACCCGACGATGACCTCGTCGGCGCTCGACCTCGCTGGTTCGAACCGCGAGCACGGGCTCCGCACGGTCGCGCTTCGTGATTCCAGCCGTGGGTTTGTGCGCGGAGCGGTCGAGTGGCCTCGTCCAAGCGGTGGGTTGGGAGAGCGCGCGCTCGACAGCCCGCGTTCGTTCGCAACTGATCGCGGGAGGCACCGACAAGGGGCGCCACAACGTCCCCGGAGGTCCCCCGTGTCGCACGCGCCCTATCGCAAGTCCTACGAACTCATCGAAGCCGAGCTCCTCGCCGTGCCGGAGAGCGACCTCCGGCACCCCAACGTCGACGCGCCGTCCGCGGTGCTGACGGTGATCGGCGCGCTGCCGAAGCTGCTGACGCTGCGCCCGCTCATCGAGCGCGAGCTACCGCGCTTCCCCCTCGACAGGCTCGACAAGCTCGAGGCGTACGCGAAGGGCTTCGGGCACGCGCACGCGCTCTATCTCGCGTCGCGCGCGCCGAGCACGACGGTCGCGGGGCTCGCGGCGCAGGCCGAGCAGGCCTCGGCGCAGCTCGAGGAGGCCGCGCGCCCGCTCGCCGCGCGTGGCCTACTCGACGCCGGACAGTGCGCGCGCTTGACCGTCAGGGCGCCCGGCAGGCGCTCCTACAAGACGGCCGTGTTTCGGCTGATCGGCTTCGTGGAGCTCTTCCGCGAGGGCGCCGCGCGGGTGGTGGGCAAGACCTTGGTCACCGACGCCGACCTCGCGGACGCCGAGCGCCTCGCCGCTGCGCTCGGGGACGCCATCGGCCTGCGCGAGCACGGCGACCCGGAGGAGGGCGCGTCGAACGACTCCGCGCGCAACCGGCGCCGCGCCTACACGCTGTTCTGGAACGCCTACGACCAAGTCCGCCGCGCGGTCCTCTACCTGCGCTGGGACACGCAGGACGCTGACCGCTTCGCGCCGTCGCTCTACGCCGGGCGCAGCAGCGCGCCCGCCCCGCTCGACGACAGCGCGCCCGCGTCGGACGGGCCGCCGTCGGTCT
>CAIUAC010000846.1 GCA_903896985.1 uncultured Sandaracinus sp. | reverse complement strand
CTCGGGGAGCCCGTTCGCGGTGGTCTTCGTCGACCTCGACCACTTCAAGCAGGTCAACGACGAGCACGGCCACGCCGCCGGCGATGCGGCGCTCGTCGAGACCGCGCGGCGTCTCACCGCGGGCACCCGACGCTCGGACACCGTCGCGCGCGTTGGAGGCGACGAGTTCGTGCTGCTCCTCGACGACATCGGCGACAGCGCACGCCTCCCCGTGCTGCTCGAGCGCATACGCGCCAGCCTCGAGAAGCCGCTCGGGCTCGAGGACGCCGCGTGCCATCTCTCCGCGAGCATGGGAGTCGCGGTCTTTCCGGCGGACGGATCGGACCCAAGCTCCCTCGTGCGCAACGCCGACGCCGCGATGTACGCCGCCAAGCGCAGCGGTCGCAACTGCATCGTTTGGCATACTGAAGCGAGCTGAGCGCGGCGCTCGTCGGCGCTCCTCGCGGGTCACTGCGCTGAACCGTGAGTCGCCCTCGCGAGCGACTCATGGTGCGGGTCGCGGTCGCGCGTCAGTGAGCGGCAGGCGCAGCGGCGGGCGCAGCGACGGACCAGGTGACGCTCGTCGCGGGGACCGGATGCGGGGAGCGCACATCGCTCAGGCCGAGGAAGCCGCTCGAGCCGCCGAGCGGGGAGCTGCCCGAGCAGCTCTGGTGCCCGTCCTGGTGGACGCCGCAGCACCAAGTGCCAGCGCAGCTCATGAGCGCGTACGGGCCGAAGGCCGCCACCGCGGGGTCGACCGAGCGGAGCACCGCCGTCGGGGTCCGGACATCGTCATCGTCCATGTTGTCGTGGCCGGTCTGACCGAAGTCGTTGGCGCCCCAGCACCAGGCTTCGCCTGCGCGGTCCACGGCGCACGAGGTGCCCCCGCCGGCGCCGACGCGCACGATGTTGCGCAGCGACGGGATCTTGAACGGCGTGAGCACCTTGGTCAGCGGGGTGCCCGGGCCGTTGCCGACCTGTCCATCGTCGTTCTCACCCCAGCAGGACACGCTGCCGCCAGCGACCGCGCAGTAGCCGTGGGCATCGCCCGCGAGGTCCGTGACGTTGCGCAGGCCGGGGACCGGCACGACGGCGAGGCTCGACGTCTCCGTGGAGCCAGTCCCGAGCTCGCCGTTGCTGTTGCTGCCCCAGCAGGCGAGCGTCTTGTCGGTGAGGATCGCGCAGGCGCTCGAGCCCGTGGTCGCGATGCGCGTCGCGCCGGTCACACCGGCGATGCGAGCGGGCGTCTCGTTCGGCGTGCGCGTGCCGTTCGCGAGCTGCCCCGCGTTGTTCTGGCCCCAGCAGGACACGCCTCCATCGCGGTGCCGGACGCAGCCGAAGCCGTAGCCGAGCGCGACCTCGACCACGTCCTCGAGCCCCTCACGGGGCACCGGGAGGCTCGAGCGGACGCCCGACTCGATCTCGCCCCAGCACGCGACCTTGCCGTTCGCCCGGACGGCGCAGGAGAGCGCCCCGCGCGAGGCGACCTGCACGGCGTCGCTGAGCCCGACCACGGTCGCAGCGAAGCCAGCCGCAGCGACGGGGCGCGTCGAGCCGTTGCCGAGCGTGCCGCCGCCGCCGTTGCCGAAGCAGTGCACCTTGCCGTCCGCCGTCACGCCGCAGGCGCGCGACTGCTCCATCGAGAGCTGCGGCGCGACCGCCGAGACCTGCGTCGTGACGGGGAAGGTGTCGAGCACGCTCGCCGGGGCCGTGAAGGCCGCCACGGCGGGCACGCTGACGCGCCCCTCGTGCGCGCTCAGGCGACTGCCGACGCCGTGATGCCCGTGCTCGTTCGCGCCCCAGCACACGAGCGCGCCCGCGGTGGTCAGCGCGCACGAGGACTGATTGCCGCTCGCGATCGCTGCCGCGCCCGTGACCCCGACGACCGGCGTCGGCGAGGAGACGTTCTGCTCGCGGCTCCCGGCGCCGAGCAGCTCGGCGACGTAGTTGTTGTAGCCCCAGCACTTGACCGCGCCGGCCGCGACGAGCGCGCACGCGCGGTTCTCGCCGAGCGAGAGCGCGGTGACGCCGGTGAGTCCGGGGACCGCCGCGGGGACCTCGGCCTTGAGGTTGCTGCCTGCCTGCCCGTCGCCGAGCTGTCCCTGATAGTTGCTGCCCCAACAGCTGACCGCGCCGCCCGGGAGGAGCGCGCAGGTGTTGTTGCCGCCGACCGCGAGGCCCGTCGCGCCCGCGAGCCCGACGACCGGCGCTGCGGTGGACGCGTCGCGGCTCTGCCCGACGCCGCGCCCGAGCTGGCCCGATTGGTTCGCGCCCCAGCACAGCACGGCGCCCGCCGCGGTGCGCGCGCACACATGGGAGCGGCCCGCGCCGAGCCCGACCGCGCCGCTCACGCCGGTCACGACGACGGGCGTCTTGGAGTCGTTGGTGTTCCCGCCGCCGAGGCTGCCGTTCTCGCCGAGCCCCCAGCAGGAGACGCTGCCGTCGGCGCGCCGCACACAGGTGAAGTCCCGCCCAGCGGCGACCTCGACCGCGTCGGTCATCCCGGCGACCGCGACGGGGACGAGCGTGGTGGCGTCGGTACCGGCGCCGAGCTCCCCGTGCGAGTTGCGGCCCCAGCAGCTGACCTGCCCGGTGGCCCGCCGGACGCAGGTGTGGCTGCTGCCGCAAGAGAGCTGCGTCGCGTCGGCGATGCCGGCGACGGGGACGAACGTGAAGCGGTCGCGCGCGGTGCCGTCGCCGAGCTCCCCGTCGAGGTTCGAGCCCGCGCAGAAGACCTTGCCGCCGACCTGCAGAAAGCACGTGTGGTCGCTGCCGAGGCAGACCTGCGGAGCCGTGGCCGTCGCGGCGCCGCCGCCCGTCGCGGTGCCGCCACCCGCAGCGCCTGTGGCGCCCGCGCCGGTCGCCGCGTTGCCGGGCTGCGCCGGACCTCCGCTACAGCCCGCGAGCACCACGAACACGACGAAGAGGAAAATCGAACGACTCATACGCTGTCTCTCCTGTTGGAAGCCGGGGCCCCGAACGCGGCGGAAGCTACCACACCGTCCGCGCGCGTCGCGATATGCTCCGCCCGCGCGACCGAGGTCGCGTCGGAGGTCCTCGGATGCCAGTCGAGTTCACGCTGAACGGAGAGCCAAGGCGCATCGAAGTCGCCGCGGACGAGTCCCTGCTCGACGCCCTGCGCGAGCGCTGTGACGTCACCTCGCCGAAGGACGGCTGCCAACCCCAAGGCCAGTGCGGCTGCTGCTTGGTGCTGATCGACGGGCAGCCCAAGACGAGCTGCGCGACGTCGGCGGAGAAGGCGCACGGCAAGAGCGTGCTGACCCTCGAGGGGCTGTCGCCGGAAGAGCGCGACCTGACCGCGCGCGCGTTCCTCGCCGCGGCGGGGCTGCAGTGCGGCTTCTGCATCCCGGGGATCGCGCTCCGCGCCAAGCACCTGATCGACAAGAACCCGAACCCGACGCGCGACGAGATCGCGCGCGCCATCGACGGGCACCTCTGTCGCTGCACGGGCTACGTGAAGATCATCGACGCGGTCGAGCTGATCGCGAAGGGGCGCCGCGGCGAGGAGATCCCCGCGCCCGTCACCGACGCGCACGTCGGCGCGTCGTTCCAGCGGTATCGCGGCAAAGAGCTCGTGCTCGGGGACCGACCGTACGTCGCCGACATGAAGCGCGAGGGCCTGCTGCACGGCGCGCTGCTGCTGTCGCCGCACGCTCGCGCGAGGCTCGTCTCGCTCGACGTCAGCCGCGCGCGCGCCCTCCCCGGCGTGCACGCCGTCGCGACCGCAGCCGAGGTCCCCGGCGAGCGCTGGAACGGCATCCTCTACGAGGATTGGCCGGGCTTCATCGCCGTCGGCGAAGAGGCGCGCTGCGTCGGCGACGTGATCGCCGCGGTCGCCGCCGACGACGTCGCGACCGCGCGCCGCGCCGTGCTGCTGATCGACGCGACGTGGGAGAAGCTCCCCGCGGTCCTCGACCCGCACACGTCCATCGCGCCGGGCGCCCCGCGCGTGAACCCGAAGCACGACAACGTGCTCTCGCGCTCGATCATCCGCCGTGGCGACGCAGACACGACCCTCGCGGCGAGCGCGCACGTCGTCTCCGGCACCTGGCAGACGCAGCGCATCGAGCATCTCTTCCTCGAGACCGAGTGCGCCCTCGCGGAGCCCCTCCCCGACGGGCGCATGGCGCTCTACACGCAAGGTCAGGGCATCTTCGACGACCAGCGGCAGGTCGCGCGCTTTCTCGCGATCCCAGAGGATCAGCTCTACGTCGAGCTCGTCCCGAACGGCGGCGCGTTCGGCGGCAAGGAGGATATGTCCGTGCAGGCGCAGACGGCGCTCCTCGCCAAGCTGAGCGGGCGCCCGGTGCGGCTCGCGCTCACGCGCGAAGAGTCCGTGCGCGTGCACCCGAAGCGGCACCCGATCGAGATGCACTACACGGTGGGCTGCGACGCCGAGGGGCGCCTGACGGCGGTGCGCGCGCGGATGTTCGGCGACTCGGGCGCGTACGCGTCGGTCGGCGGCAAGGTGCTCGAGCGCGCCGCGGGGCACGCGTGCGGCCCGTACCGCGTGAACCACGTCGACATCGAGGCGGTCGCCGCCTACACGAACAACCCGCCGTGCGGCGCGATGCGCGGCTTCGGCGCGAACCAAGCGTCGTTCGCGCTCGAGGGCTGCCTGGATCTGCTCGCGAAGAAGGTCGGGCTCGACGCCTACGAGATCCGCGAGCGCAACGTCATCGACGTCGGGGACATCTTCTCGACGGGTCAGGTGATGGAGAAATCCGTCGGTATCCGGAAGACCCTGGAAGCCGTGAAAGATCGCTACTACGCGGCGAAGGCGGCGGGTAAGGCGGTCGGCATCGCGTGCGGCCTGAAGAACAGCGGCATCGGCAACGGCGTCGCGGAGTGGGGGCGCGCGCGCCTCGTCGTCGAGGCTGACGAGAGCATCTCGCTCTACAACGGCTTCACGGAGATGGGCCAAGGGCTGCTGACGATCTTCGCGCAGTTCGCGTCGGAGGTGACGGGGCTCCCGGGGGCGACGTTCCGCCCGAAGGTCGACACCACCTTCGCGCTACAGAGCGGGCAGACGACCGGCTCGCGCGCGACGCTGCTCGGCGGGCGCGCCGTGAAGGAGGTCGCGACCAAGCTGCGCGCCGACCTCGACACCGGCGCCTCGGTGCGCGACCTGATCGGGCGCGTGTATGCCGCGGACATCGTGATCGACGACACGACGCCGCTCGGCAAGGACGTGCCCAAGGTCAAGACGCACACGACCTTCGGCTACGCGACGCAGGTCTGCATCCTCGACGAGAACGGGCGCGTCGAGCGCTTCATCGCGGCGCACGACGTCGGGCGCGCGGTGAACCCGGCGCTCTGCACGGGGCAGATCGAGGGCGCGATTCACATGGGGCTCGGCTACGCGCTCACCGAGGAGTTGCCGTGCGTCGACGGGATGCCCGTCACCTCGAAGCTGCGCGAGATCGGCGTGTTGCGAGCGCGCGATATGCCGGAGGTCGAGGTCATCCTGATCGAGGACTACGAGCCCGAGGGGCCGTTCGGCGCGAAGGGCGTCGGAGAGATCGGGCTCGTGCCGACGGCGGGCGCCGTCGCCGGCGCGCTCGAGGCGTTCGACGGAATCCGCCGCATGACGCTGCCGATGAAGGACTCCGCCGCGGCGCGCGCGATGAGCGTCGGCCGCCTCAAGGGCGACAGGAGCACGTTCCGTTGAGCGCGCCGCACGACCTCGAGCCGGGGCTCCTCGACACCTCGTTCGATCCGCGCGCCACGGTGCGCGCGGGCGAGATCAACGCGCACACGCACCTCTACAGCGGGCTCGCGCCCCTCGGGATGCCGGCGCCGCCGCGCACTCCGCAGAGCTTCGTCGAGATCTTGGAGCTGGTCTGGTGGCGCCTCGACCGCGCGCTCGACGAGGACTCGCTGCGCGCGTCTGCGCGCCTCTATCTCGCGGAGGCGCTGCTCGCGGGGACGACGACTGTCATCGATCATCACGAGTCGCCCAACTTCATCGAGGGCTCCCTCGACGTGCTCGCCGAGGAGGCGCAGCGGCTCGGCGCGCGCCTGCTCGTCGCCTACGGCGCGACGGAGCGCAACGGCGGCCGCGACGAGGCGCAGCGCGGGCTCGACGAGTGCACGCGCTTCATTCGCGCGAACCGCTTTCCCAACGTGCGCGGGCTGATCGGGCTGCACGCTGCGTTCACCGTGAGCGACCAGACGATCCGTGAGGCGGGCGAGGTCGCGCGCGCGCTCGGCGTCGGCGTGCACGTGCACGTCGCCGAGGACCGCGCCGACCTGGACGACGCGCAGCGGCGCGGCTTCGAGAGCCCGCTCGAGCGACTGATCGCCCTCGGCGCCCTCCCCGCGGGCTCCCTCGTCGCGCACGGCGTCTGGCTCGACGAGGCGAGCGTGAGGCGCGTCGACGCAGCCGGCGCGTGGCTCGTGCAGAACCCGCGCTCGAACGCGAACAACCGCGTCGGCTATCCGCGCGCGCTGCACGCCTCGACCCGCGTCGCCGTCGGCACGGACGGCTTCGACGCGAACATGCCGCTCGAGCACGCCGCCCTGCTGGCGCAAGCGCTCGAGCACGGAGACCCCGCAGACGCCGCGACGCTCGACGCGCGGCGCACGGGCGCCTGGCGCCTCGCAGCGGACCTCCTCGGCACGCGCTTCGACGCGCGCCTCGACGAGGGCTCTGCCGGCGATGTGGTCGTCGGAGTGCCCGGCGAGCCGCCGCGCACGGTGCTCGTCGAGGGGCGCGTCGTCGTGCGCGACGGGCGCCTCGTGCACGGCGATCTCGAGGCGATCCGCGCGCACGCCCGAGAGCAAGCGTCCCTGCTCTGGGCGCGCATGGCCGCGCTTTAGACGAGTTCCGCGCTCCGAAGAAACGGCGGCGCAGCGGACACTCCCGCGCTGTCGTATCGCGCGCGTTCCGCTATCCTGCGCGGCGTGAAACCGACCCTCTCGATCGATGGTCCCCGCCTCTACGCTTCGCTCCAAGCGCTCGGTGAGATCGGCGCCTACGAGGACCCGTACTCCGGACTTCGCGGCGTCTGCCGCCTCGCCTTCAGCGCCGCCGATGGCGCGGGTCGGCGGCACGTCGTCGCCGAGATGCGCGCCGCCGGGCTCGAGGTCACCGTCGATCGCATCGGCAACGCCTTCGGGCGCCGACGCGGCACGAACGACGCGCTGCGCCCGGTGATGATGGGCTCGCACATCGACTCGGTCGCGACCGCTGGGCGCTTCGACGGCTGCCTCGGCGTGCTCGCCGGGCTGGAGGTCGTGCGCTCGCTGAACGACGCGAAGCGCGAGACGCTGCGCCCCGTCGTCGTCGCGTTCTTCAGCGAAGAAGAGGGCGCGCGCTTCAGCACGGATATGCTCGGGAGCGCCGTCGCGACGGGGCGTATCCCGCTCGAGAGGGCCTATGCGCTGCGCGATCCCGCGGGGCGCTCGGTGAAGGAAGAGCTCGACGCGATCGGGTTTCGCGGCGACGCGGACGAGCGCCTCACGCCGCCGCACGCCTACCTCGAGTGCCACGTCGAACAAGGTCCGGTGCTCCGCGCGGCGAATTGCGACATCGGCGTCGTCCTCGGCGTGCAGGCCATTTGCTGGCACGAGCTCCTGATCATCGGCAAGAGCGCGCACGCGGGCACGACCCCGATGTCGCTGCGCGCCGACGCGGGCGTCGCGGCTGCGCGCATCAACGTGCGGCTGCGCGAGATGGTCGCGTCGGGGCGCTTCGGCGCGGAGCTTCGCGCGACGATGGGCGTGATCGCGCCGCACCCCGGGCTCGTCAACGTCGTCCCGGGTCGCGTCGTCGCGAGCGTGGACATCCGCAATCCCGACGACGGCGTGCTCGAGCGCGCGGAGTCCGAGCTCCTGCTCTTCTACGAGGAGGTCGCCCGCGAAGAGAAGGTGACCATCACCCACCGGCAGACGGCGCGGACGCCGTTCGTGCCCTTCGCCGACACCGTGCGAGCGCGCGTCGACGCGGCCGCCGAAGCGCGCGGACTCTGGCGACAGGCCATCGTCTCGGGCGCGGGCCACGACGCGCAGGAGATGGCCCGAGTCTGCACGGCCGGCATGATCTTCGTGCCCGGCGAATACGACGGGATCAGCCACAACCCGCGCGAGCTCTCGACACCCGAGCAATGCGCCAACGGAGGCAATGTGCTGCTCGATGTGTTGCTCTCGTTCGCCGACGAAGCGGAGGGCGCATGAGCCCGCGCCTCGTACGCGCCGCGATGACGCAGACGGTCAACGCGTATCGCGAGATGCCGAGTACGGTCGACGGGCTCTCCGCCCTCGCCGGGCGCCTCGAGGAGGTGCGCCGCGCCAACGTCGACCATCACCTCGAGCTGCTCGAGGACTGCGCGCGCCAAGGCGTTCAGGTCGTGTGCTTCGGCGAGCTCTTTCCGGGGCCGTACTTCGCGCTCCGCAGCGACCCGATGTGGACCGCCCTCGCGGAGGACGCGCGCGACGGCGCGACCGTCACGACGCTGCGGGCGGCCGCGCGCCGACTCCACATGATCGTGATCGCGCCCATCTACGAGCTCGACTCGACCTCGGGCAAGCGCTTCAACACGGCAGTGGTCATCGACGAGCTGGGCGAGGTGCTCGGCACCTATCGCAAGACGCATATCCCGTATGGCACCAACGAGCAGGGCAGCTTCCACGAGAACCTCTACTACGAGCGCAGCGACGGGCAGAATTTCCTCGGCGCGACGAACGTCTCGAAGAACCCGTATTTCCCAGTGTTCACGACGTCGCTCGGGCGCCTCGGAGTCGCCATCTGCTACGACCGACACTTCGAGGGTGTGATGTGGTCGCTCGCCCGCGAAGGCGCGGAGCTGATCTTCTCGCCCGCCGTCACCTTCGGCGCGAAGAGCGAGCGGATGTGGCAGGTCGAGTTCGAGGTCGACGCGGCGCGGCACAACGTGTTCATCGGGGGCAGCAACCGCAGCGGCGTCGAGCCTCCCTGGAATCAGCCGTACTTCGGCGAGACGCACTTCGTCGGCCCGAACGGGCGCGCGAAGGACGTCTCGACGCACGCGAGCCTGATCGTCGCCGACCTCGACTTGTCGCAACTGAGCGCTGCAGATCCCTCGGGCTGGAACCTCCCGCGGGACATCCGACACGACATCTACTCTCCCCGGAAGTGAGCGCGCGGCGGCCCGGACTACGTCAGATCAGGATCGTGACGTGGTCGGGCGGGACGATGATGTAGACCTGCCGCTCGCTCAGGCGCGCGACGCGATTGCCGAGCACGACGATGCGCGCTCGATAGATCTGCGCCGTCGCGGGGGGCGGCACGACGTCGTTGTAGAAGTCGATCGCGAAGTCCACCTGAGTGCCCGGCGTGACCCCGTAGAACACCGTGTCGTCCTTCCGGACGTAGGTGACTCCCGGCAGCGGGCCGTACTCTCCGTGCGGCCCATAGCCCTCGACGGGCGCGATGGCCTTGATGAACAGCGTCGCGTCCGTGTCACCGGGATTGCCAGCCACGTTCTCGGTGTTGGTGCCGACATCCTCGGGAGTGCGCAGCGCGAGCGTCTCGATGCCGGTGAGGATCGCGTCGGACACGGTGCCACTCAGCGCGTTGTAGACGAGCGGCGCGCCCGTCTCGTCGACGCTGCCCGTCGCGAGCGCGACCGCCTCGTGATCCATGCGCCAATACGCGACAGGCTCGGTGTCGCCGACGGCGATGCCGAGGTAGCGACCGCCAATGCCGCTGAGCGCCGCGGCCGCCTGAGGCAGCGTGTGCGGCGCAGGCGCGATCAGCGAATACGGCCAATGCGCTCCATCGGTGTAGCCATTGTGCCACTCGATGTCCGTGACGAGCACGACGATGGGCAGCGACTCTGGGCGAAAGCACGGATAGCCGCGCCGGACGCCGGTCTCGTCGGGCACGCTCGGGCAGGTCTTCGGCGGCAGCGTGTAGCGCGATAGCCCGCCGAGGAGGCCGCCGCCGGGGATGGTCGTCGTCCAGTCGCCGCCCTCGCCTGTCGCGGTCTGATAGAGCGCCTCGACCTGCGCCTCTGGCCCGTCGTGCCCGTCCCCGATGTCGAGGGCGCCGAGCGCCGCGTCGACGAGTCCGACGTCGCCCGTGATCATCTGCCGGTCTTGATAGGGCACATCCGTCGCCGCCCCGAAGAACGTCGGGCCGAATGGGCTCGCGTCGGAGAACGGGAAGTCCTCGAGGCGCCCCACCCCCATCTCGACGTCCGGGATGCGCGTCGCGACCTCGGCGGCGATGCGCGCGAGCGACGAGCGCACGTTGTCGATCGCGGGCTGCATCGAGCCTGTGGTGTCGACGAGGAAGTAGAGGTCCGCCTTCTGGAGGTTCGTGCCGAAGCGCAGCGTGCGCGCGACGTGCTCTCCGGTGTAGGGCAGCACGACGAAGAAGTCGCCCGGCGGGATCGTGCTCGCCGGATCGAGCGGGTTGGTGCCCGCGGCGGCCTCGCCGAGATCGGTGACGCCGTCTCCGTCCGAGTCGCGGTTGTAGGGATCCGTGCCGTGCGCGCACTCGTCGGCGTCGTTGACGCCGTCGAGGTCGCTGTCGTTCGCGCTCGCGCACAGCGCAGCGTCGCGCGCAGGGCCTGCGTCGAGTCCGTCGCCGCCGTCCCGCTTCGAGGGGGTCGCGTTGCCGGTCGAGCACCCACCCGCGAGCAGCAGCACGAGCAGCACACCGAGTCGTTTCATGCCCGTGACGTTACCTGGTTCTGCGAGCGGTCCGCAAACGCGCCCTCTCGGACTATGCTCTCTCGGCGATGCCTATCCGCTCTGCCTGCCCGTACGACTGCCCCGACACCTGCGGTCTGCTCGTCGACGTCTCCGAGGGGCGCGTCACCGGCGTACGCGGAGACCCGGAGCACCCGTATTCGCGGGGTTCGCTCTGCTCGAAGGTGAAGGACTACGAGCGCACCGTGCATCACGCGGGGCGCCTGACGACGCCGCTCCTGCGCGTCGGCCCGAAGGGCGAAGGGCGCTTTGCGCCGACGACGTGGGACGCGGCCATCGCGCACATCGCGAGTCGCTGGCGAGACGTCATTGCCACGCATGGCGCAGAGTCGGTGTTGCCGTACTCCTATGCTGGGACGATGGGACTCGTGCAGCGCAATGCGCATATGGCGTTCTTCCATCGGATGGGCGCGTCGCGACTCGACTACACGATCTGCTCGTCGTCGGCGCTCGCCGGGTGGAAGATGGTCCTCGGCGCGACTCCGGGCCCCGACCCGGAAGAGGCGCGGGACAGCGACCTCGTGATCCTGTGGGGCGCCAACATCCTCGCGACGAGCGTGCACTTCGCGCTGCGCGTCAAAGAGGCGCGCAAAAACGGCGCGCGCGTGCTCCTCATCGACACCTGGCGCACGCCGAGCGCGGCGCTCGCGGACGAGGTGCTCTTGGTGCGCCCCGGGAGCGACGGCGCGCTGGCGCTCGGCCTGCTGCACGTGCTCGAGCGGGATGGCCTCGTGGACCGCGCGTTCCTCGCCTCAAACGTGCAGGGGTGGGACGACCTCGCGCGAGACGTACTACCCACTTGGACGCCGGCGCGCGCCGCCGAGGTCTGCGGCCTGCCGCCCGCGGAGATCGAGCGCCTCGCGCATCTCTACGCCGCGGCCCGCGCGCCGTTCATCAAGCTCGGATATGGCCTGACGCGCTACGGCAACGGCGCGGGGAGCGCGCGCGCCATCGCT
>CAIUAC010000845.1 GCA_903896985.1 uncultured Sandaracinus sp. | reverse complement strand
TGCTCGACCCCGTCGGCAGCGCCTTCAACACCTCGATGTCGCTGTGGACCGGCTCAGTCGCGGCGCCCACCGCCGTCGCCTGCAACGACGACGCGGTCGGCACCGCGTCGCAGATCGACACGACGCTCCCCGCCGGCACGTACTTCGTCACCGTCGACGGCAACGGCACCGCCTGCGGCGCGTACGAGCTCAACCTCACCACGTACGTGCCCGGCGTCGCGCTCAACGAGACCTACGCCACGGCGCTCGCGATCGGCGAGCTGACGACCCGCACCACCGGCGCGTCCTACACGGGCAGCACCGCGACGATGACGAGCGACTACACCGGCTACGGCACCTGCGCGGCGGGCACCGGCGGCGACGCGGTGTTCTCGTTCACGCTCGCCGCGTCCACCCGCGTCGTGCTCGACACCATCGGCAGCGCCTTCAGCACCTCGCTCGCGCTCTACAACGGGCCGGTCGGCGCGCCCGTCTACACCCAGTGCAACACGGCAGGCGCCGCGTCGCGCATCGACACGACCCTCGCCGCCGGCACCTACTTCGTCATCGTCGACGGCAACGGCACGGCGAACGGCGCGTACACGCTCAACGTCACGCCGTACCTGATCGGCGGCGCCGCCAACGAGACCTTCGCGAGCGCGTACGCCGTCGGCGACATCACCACCTCGAGCGCGTCCTTCAGCGGCGAGAGCTGCAGCATGACGGACAACTACGCGGGCACCTGCGGCGCGGGCACGGGCGACGACGCCGTCTACTCGTTCACGCTCTCCGCGACCACGCGCGTGCTGATCAACACCGTCGGCAGCGCGTTCAACACCTCGATCTCGCTGTGGAGCGGCGCAGCGGGCTCGCCCGCGTACGTCAACTGCAACGCGCTCGGCACGACGTCTACGCTCGACGTCACCCTCGGCGCTGGCACCTACTTCGTGATCGTCGACGGCGCCGGCGCGGCGTGCGGCAACTACGTCGTCAACTTCACCACCTACGTGCCCGGCTCCCCGCTCAACGAGACGTACACGAGCGCGCAGGCGATCGGTGAGCTGACGACCCGCACCGCGGGCGCGACCTACACGGGCAACACCGCCACGATGGTCGACCACTACTCGGGCACCTGCGCGGCGGGCACCGCCGGCGACGCCGTGTTCTCCTTCACGCTCGCGAGCTCCACCCGCGTCGTCGTCGACACCATCGGCAGCGCGTTCAACACGTCGCTCTCGCTGCGCAACTCGGCGACGCTCGAGCTCGGCTGCAACGACGACGCGGTCGGCACCGCGTCGCGCATCGACCAGACCCTCGCCGCCGGCACCTACTACGTCATCGTCGACGGCAACGGCACGGCGAGCGGCGCGTACACGCTCAACGTCACGCCGTACCTCCCGGGCGTCGCGGCGAACGAGACCTTCGCGACGGCCTACCCCGTCGGCGACATCACGGCGCGGAGCGCGGCGTTCAGCGGCACCACCGCCGGCTTGGTCAACAACTACAGCGGCACCTGCGGCTCGGGCACGGGCGGCGACGCCGTCTTCTCCTTCACGCTGACCGCGGTGCGCCACATCGTGCTCGACACGAGCGGCAGCGCCTACGACACCTCGCTCTCCCTGTGGAGCGGCGCGGCCCCGACCTACGTCAGCTGCGACGACAACGGCCTCGGGGCGCAGTCGAGGATCGAGACGAACCTCGCGCCCGGCACCTACTACGTCGTGGTCGATGGCTTCAACACGGCCCAGGGCCCCTACATGCTCAACCTGCGCGTCTCGAGCAGCACCTCGGGCGGGTTCGCGCCGCCGGCCTGGAGCGACACCCTCGCGCAGCTGAACTCGCGCGGCATCAAGGTGATCGTCGTCGAGACGAGCGGCGGCGACGCCAGCGCGATCTCCGACGCGAACGCGCTCTGCACGGCCACGGGCTCCGTCAGCTCCACGGGCGTGCCGCTGCGCTACAGCATCAGCTCGAGCGGCGCGGGCCTCGACAGCACGATCGCCGCGGCGGTCGCGGACGTCGCGAACTACTCGCGCATGGACATCACCGCGCGCACGAACGACAACACCGCGACCGTCGGCTTCAACGAGCGCACCTTCGTCAGCTCGATCGCCGCGCTCTCGTATCCGGTGGGTCGCTGCACCGGCATCACCGGCGGCGTGCAGTTCAACCAGTGCCTGCCGGGCACGACGGTGAACTTCCAGGTGAACTTCACCGGCGTCGTCGCGGCCACCTCGGTCACGCAGCGCTTCGACTTCACCATCGACGTGCTCGGCAACGGCTCGAACATCCTCTCGACCATCCCGGTCACGATCATCATCCCGGCGATCGCGCCCGCGTTCCCGGTCTCCGGCTCGTACACGCGCGACTTCGACGCGACGACCAGCTGCGCCGGCACGGAGGTCGCGCGCTGGCGGGCGCTCTCATGGTCGGCGACGTACCCCGTCGGCACGAGCATCACCTGGGCGGCTTCGGGCGCGGCGACGTTGGCGGGGCTCGCGACGGCGACGAGCGTGTCGTTCTCGTCCCCGACGCTCCCGAGCCCGCAGGACGTGGGCGACAAGCTGGTCGCGGCGGGCCTGCCCGCGACGCTCCCGTTCATGCGCATCACCGCGACGCTCAACTCGAACGCCGCGCGCTCGGCGGCGCCGACGCTCTCGTCGTTCAACCTGATCTTCGACTGCATCCCCGGCACCTGAGCCGACACCCCGAGAGGCGCTCTCTTCCTCAGGGAGGAGGGCGCCTTCCGCGCGTACACTCGGCCCGTGGACTCCCGACCCAGCGCTGACGCGCTCGACCGCGCGCTCCTCGAGATCGACCGCGCCCTGCCGAGCGGGCGCGTGCTCCGCGACCTCGACACGCGCACGACCTACGCGCGCGACGAGAGCGCGACGACGCCGCACCTGCCCGACGCCGTCGTGCGCGCCGAGACCACCGCAGAGATCGCCGCGGTGCTGCGCGCCGCGAACGCCCACGGCATCCCGGTGACGCCGCGCGCAGGCGGCACCGGGCGCGTCGGCGGCGCCGTCCCCGTCGCGGGCGGGCTCGTGCTCTCGACCGAGCGCATGGACACGATTCACGGCGTCGAGCGCGAGGAATTGCTCGTCGTCGCGGGGCCCGGCGTCATCCTCCAGACGCTGCACGAGGCGGTCGAGGCCGAGGGGCTCTTTTACCCGCCCGACCCATCCTCGCTCGGCTCGTGTCGCCTCGGCGGGAACGTCGCCGCGAACGCCGGCGGACCGCGCGCCTTCAAGTACGGCACCACCGGCGACTTCGTCCTCGGCATGGAGGTCGTCACCGCCGAGGGCACCGTGCTGCGGCTCGGGCGGCGCACGCGCAAGGGCGTCACCGGCTACGACCTCAGCAGCCTGATGGTCGGCAGCGAGGGCACGCTCGCCGTGATCACCGAGGTCACGCTGCGCCTGGTGCCGCTCCCCGAGCGCATCGCGACCCTGCTCGTGCTGCTCACCGACGCGCACGCCGCCGCGCGCGCCGTCAGCACGCTGATCGCGAACAGGATCGTGCCGCGCTGCCTCGAGCTGCTCGACCGCGAGTCGCTCGCCATCCTGCGCCCGAGCACGTCGCTGCCGCTCGACCCGCGCGCCGGCGCGATGCTGCTCCTCGAGCTCGACGGCGGCGACGCGGCGGTCGAAGCCGAGCTCAGCCGCGTGTCCGAGGTGCTCGACGAGGCGGGCGCGCTCGACGTGCTCGTCGCGACGAGCGGCAGCGAGCGCGAGCGCCTCTGGGCCGCGCGCCGCGACCTCAGCCACGCGACCAAGCGCCTCGCCAAGTACAAGCTCAGCGAGGACGTCGTCGTCCCGCGCACGCGCCTGCCCGAGCTGCTCGCCGAGGTGACGCGCATCAGCGAGCGCGAGCAGCTGCGCATGCCCGCGTTCGGGCACGCCGGCGACGGCAACCTCCACGTCGCGTTCCTCTGGAACGACGACGAAGAGCGCCCGCGCGTCGACCGCGGCATCGAGGCGCTCTTCCGCGCCACCGTCGCGCTCGGCGGCACGCTCAGCGGCGAGCACGGCCTCGGCGTGCTCAAAGCCCCGTACCTCGGCCTAGAGCAGAGCGACGCGCTCATCGCCCTGCAAGAGCGCGTCAAGGCCACCTTCGACCCGCGCGGCATCCTCAACCCTGGCAAGGTCTTCCCGTCCCAAGCCGCCCGCTGGCCCCACACGAACGGCGGCTGAGCAGCGCCCGAGCAGCGGCGAAGCGACGCGCGAGCGACCGACGACGACGTCAGCGCCCGCGACGCGCGCGCGACTCAGAGCAGCATGGTGACG
>CAIUAC010000844.1 GCA_903896985.1 uncultured Sandaracinus sp. | reverse complement strand
TGGGGCGAGCTGTTTCGCCCAGGCGAAGACCGGCGTTAGAAGGCGGTCGGGCGAAGGACGCCGGCGCTCGCGTGGTTCGCCGCCGTCGTCGGCGCCGGGGACGTACCCGCGCCCGAGACGCGCTCGGTGCCGACCGCGCGCCCCTCCACGAAGTAGAGCAACGTCGCGCCGACCAGCAGGGCGAGCGAGCTCCCGAGGAAGACGTCGCTGACCGTCGCCGTATCCTGCGCGCGAGCCAGGCGGCCGTCGCTCTGCTGACCGCTCGCCACGACGCCGAAGCCGACGCTCGTGCCAAGCGCCGCGACGCCGAGCCCGCCGACGACCCATGTCCAGATGCGTGGCCCGCGGATCGCGCGGTACTCCGTCGCGCGGGTCTGATCCGCGTAGGCCGCCGTCACGACGCCCGCGTCGATCTGCACCTCCGAGCGGAACGGGACATAGCCCTCGCGCACGACCGCGACGCGGTGTCGGCCCGGCAGCAACGAGATCGGCAGCGCGATCGGGGCGCGGCCGGCGGCGTGGTCGTCGACGCGCACCTCCGAGCCCGCGACGCTGGCCTCGACGCGCAGCGTGCCCGTGGTCGGACGCGTCCGGCGGGCGGCGCGTTCGGCCTCGGCGCGCTCTTGAAGGGCCGCGATCTGCTGCTCGATCTCCGCACGGTCGGGAGGGTCGACGCGGTCGCGCAGGTAGCGCTGGTAGTATTCCGCGGCGAGCGCGGGCTCGTTCAGTTGCTCGTGCGAGCGCGCGATGTTGAACCAGAGGTCGGCGCTCGGCACGAGCTGCGCGGCGAGCGCGAAGGACTGGATCGCCTCGCGAAAGCGGCGCGCTTGGTAGTGCTCCATGCCGGCGCGGAAGTGCTGCCGCGCGTCCTGGGTCGCCTGCACGTTCTCAGGGTTTCCTGTCGCAGCGGGAGGACCGCCTGGGGTCGGCGGCGCGTCCTGGCCGGGCGCGACCTGCGCGTCGACGCGCGCAGCGAGGCACAGCAGGGCACCGACGACGACGAGGGCGAGAGCGGTGCGCGGAAAGGAGCGTGCAGCCACGGCGCGAGCCTATCACGATGCCGAGGTAGGCCGGTTAGTTCGACGCCGGACCGCGGTTCTGTACGCTTCGCTTCCGGAGGTCCTATGCGCCATCGCCCGCCAGCCGTAGCACTCGCCGCGACCCTCTGCGCCATCACGCTCGCGCTCGGCGCTGCCGTGATCCGAGCGCAAGACGTCCCGGCACCGCCGCCGGGCGACGACCCGTTCGCGGCGCTGCGAGCCATGAGTGGCGCCGGCGCCCTCACGCCCGCGCGCGCGCTCGCCGTGATCCCAGAACGACACGTCGGTCGGCTCCTGCGGGTGCAGGACGTGCTCTTGGCGATCGACCCGCAGTTCGACGACCTCTCCCGCGGGGCTGGGCTCGACGGTCGGCGCGCGATTCAGCTGCGCACGCGCGAGGCGAACATCCCGATCTTCGTGGCCAAGAACCAAACGTCGATCGCGACGGTGTTGCAGCTCGAGATCGGCGCACGCATCGAGGTCGAGGGCGTGCTGGTCGAGCGCGGCTCGCGCTATCTCTTTCTGGCGTCGGTCGTGCGTCCGGCCGACGTGCCCCACCCCCCGGCCGCTCGCCCCCGGTGACCCTGCGTTCCTTCACCGTCGCGTGCGAGAGCGCCGAACTCGCAGTGGAGTGCGCGCACGCCTGCGGTGCACTCGCGCTCGCCGTGGATCCGCGCGTCACGCCGGAGCCCATCGCGGAAGCGGGCGCGACCCTCGCGTCGGTCTCGAGCGCGGCCGTGGTGGTGCAGTCGCCTCCGTCCGCCGCTGCCCTCGTGCGGCTCGCCGCGGCGGCTCGTGCGGCGGGCCTTCCATGCGCGATCGCCATCGTGGCGCC
>CAIUAC010000843.1 GCA_903896985.1 uncultured Sandaracinus sp. | reverse complement strand
GTGAAGCCGGGCTCGGAGGTCGAGATCGGCGACGAGGTGATGACCTGGCAGTGAGCAGTCGGGTCGGGATCCTCGGGGGCGCCTTCGACCCGCCGCACGACGGTCACGTCGCGCTCGCCCGCGAGGCGGAGCCCGTGCTGCGCGAGGTCGCCGAGGCGGCGCTCCGCAGGCGCGCGGCGCTCCCCGCCGGTGAGCTGCTCGCGCCGAGGGCGTCGCTCGCCCCGCCGCCGAGCGAGCAGGGGCGCCCGTGAGGACCGCCGAGGAGCTGCTCGAGGCGCAGACGCGCGTCGGGCAGGCGCTCGCCCGCGCGCGCGTCGCCGACGACCGCGTGCTCGCGGTCAAGATCCGCGAGAGCGGCGAGCAGCTCGTGCGGCTGCTCGTCGGGCTCGTCCGGCTGCGGCGCATTCACGCGACGAACAACCAGGCGTTTCAGGCGCCGAGCCACGAGCTCGCCGCGAACGTCACGCGCCTCGTCGAGCTGCTCGGCGTCGTCAACATCGCCGCGGCGGAGGGGCAGATCTACGTCAACGACGTGCGCGTGCGCTTCACCGCCGACCACGAGGCGGGCCCGGAGCTCGAGCGCACGCTCGCGCGGCACGAGATCGCCGGCGTCTCGTTCGAGGCGCCGCTGACGCCCGAGGACGCGCTCGCCGCGGCGATGCTGCTCGTCGACGAGCCGAGCCCGACCTCGCCGCGGCAGGCGCTGCGCAGCGCGCTGCGCGCCGCGGGCGTGCCGGGCGTCCGGGTGCGGGCGCCGCTCCACGTGCACTTCGCGGGCGACGCCGTCACGTCGAGCAGCGAGGAGCTGGCGGAGACCTACCAGCGCGCGATGGAGGTCGTGACGAGCGCGTGGCGGCAAGCCGATGGGCTCGCCGGGGTGCGCCCGCTGCGCTTCTCGCGCGTCGTCGCCGATCTCAGCGGGCTCGCGAGCGGGACGCACCTCGAGCATCTCGCGCTCGGCGCGCAGGACATGAAGACGCCGGAGTACGCGCGGCACTCGTTCGCGGTCGCGTCGCTCGCGCTGTCGCTCGGGCGCGCGGCGGGCTTGCCCCCGGACGCGCTCTCGGACCTCGGCATCGCCGGCTTGTTCCACGACGTCGGCTACCTCGAGGAGGTCGAGGGCGGCCCACCCGCGCACGAGGACCACGGCGTCGCGGGGCTGCTCGCCATGCTGCGGGGCACCACCTTCACGATGGCGACGCTGCGGCGCGCGGCGGTCTGCCTGCACCACCACGCCGACGCCTCGAGCCTCGGGCGGCCGCCGCTCTTCGCGCGCATCGTGCGGATCGCGGAGGACTACGACTCGCTGACGCGGATCCGCGGGAGCGGCGGGCGTCAGCTGCCCCCGCCGGACGCCCTCGCGCGGCTCGTCGCGGGCGCCGGCACGCTCTACGATCCGCTGCTGCTCAAGCTCTTCGTCAACCTGATGGGGCGCTATCCGCCCGGCACGATCCTCGAGCTCGAGGACAAGCGCTGGGTCGTGGTCGTCGGCGGCGCGCGCTCGCCGGAGACCTTCGACCGCCCGCTCTGTGTGCCGCTCCACAAGGGCAGCGGCAAGGGCGCGCCCGCGCAGCTCGACCTCGCGCAGTACG
>CAIUAC010000842.1 GCA_903896985.1 uncultured Sandaracinus sp. | reverse complement strand
GACACGGTCAGTGAGAGGCCGCGCGGCGCGGACGGCGACGCTCCCCGTGGCGGCGGCCCTCGCGCTGCTCGCGGGCTGCGGCGGGCTCGCGGCGCGCGGCAGCGACGACGAGCGCTCGCGGATGCTGGTGCGCGCGGGTACGGCGCCGACGCATCGCCTGCCCGAGGAGCCCGACGACGAGGGCTCGACGCTCTCCGCCGCAGACGCCGCGCTCGTGCGCGCCGGCACTGCGCCGAGCGGCGAGGCGACCTCGCGCGAGAACCCGCTCGACGCTGAGTACCGCGACGCGCCCCCCGTCCAGACGCTGAGCGGCCAAGCGAGCTACTACGCCGACAGCCTCGCGGGGAACCCGACCGCGACCGGCGAGCCCTACGATCCGCAGGCGTACACCTGCGCGAGCCGCACCCTGCCCTTCGACACGATCGTGCGCGTCGTGCGGACCGACGACGAGACTCAGCGCGTCATCGTGCGCGTCAACGATCGCGGTCCGTTCGGCGATGCCTCGCGCCTCCTCGACCTCTCCCGCGCGGCGGCGGAGCGCCTCGGCACGACGCACCGCGGGGTCGCCGAGGTGCGCGTCGAGGTGCTGGTGCTCGGGGAAGGCCCGCCGGGCACGGGCCGCCGCCGCCATCGCAGTCGGCACGGGCATGGGCACGCGCACCGACCTCGGCGCGCGCCGAGGTAGCGCGACGCGCCCTAGTGTCCTCCGGAGCTACGCGCTCAGGATGTTCCGGGCGATGACCATGCGCTGCACCTCGCTGGTGCCCTCGCCGATCTCGCAGAGCTTGGCGTCGCGCAGGTGCCGCTCGACCGGGAAGTCGCGCGTATAGCCGTAGCCGCCGTGGATCTGCACGGCGCGGTTGCAGGCGCGGGACGCCGCCTCGCTCGCGAAGAGCTTGGCCATCGACGCCTCCGTCGAGTAGCGCTGGCCGCTGTCGGCGAGCACGGCGGCGCGCCAAACGAGCAGGCGCGCGGCGTCGAGTTCGGTGCGGGAGTCGGCGATCATCCACTGGATCGCCTGGAAATTCGCGATGGGCTGCCCGAAGGCGGTGCGGTCCTTCGCGTACTTGATGGCGGCCGCGAGCGCGCCCTCGCCGAGCCCGAGCGCGAGCGCGGCGATGGAGACGCGGCCACGGTCGAGGATCTTGAGTGTGTCGATGAAGCCGCCGTCGACCTCGCCGATCCGCATGGAGTCGGGCACTTCGACGTCCTCGAAGGACAGCTCGACCGTGTCCGACGCGCGCATCCCCATCTTCTCGAGGTGCTTCGACGCGGTGAAGCCCGGCGTCCCCATCTCGACGGCGAAGGCGGTGATGCCCTTCTGCTTCTTCTCGGCGTTCGTCGTCGCGAGCACCACGCACACCCCGCCGACGGAGCCCTGCGTGATGAACATCTTCGCGCCGTTGATGACCCAGCCGTCACCCTTGCGAACCGCGCGCGTCGCGAGCGCAGAGGCGTCGGAGCCCGCGCCCGGCTCCGTCAGCGCCCAGGCGCCGAGCATCTTGCCCGAGGCGAGGAGCGGCACGTACTTGCGCCGCAGCTCCTCGGAGCCGAACGTGAACATGTGCGAGGTGCCGAGGCCGTTGTGCGAGGCGACGGTCAGCCCGAGCGAGCCGTCCGCGCGCGAGATCTCTTCGACGATGATCGCGTAGGCGAGCGTGTCGAGGCCCGCGCCGCCGTACTCCTCCGGGATGCGCACGCCGAGGAAGCCGAGCTCGCCGAGCTTCGGGATGATCTCGTGCGGGAAGCGCTCTTCCTTGTCCCAGCGGGCCGCGTTCGGGGCGACCTCGCGCGTGGCGAAGTCGCGGGCGGTGTCCCGGATCGTGCGATGCGTCTCGGAGAGCTCGAAGTCCATGGGCGGTGTTTCTCTAGGTTTGGTGGACGACCAAGGGCGCGCGAAGGCTGCGCCGGGATGGAGGCGCGCGGCTCAGGCCGTGCGGGCGGGGACGTGCTCGTGCACCCAGCCGACGATCTCGGCCAGGGTCGCGCCTGGAGTGAAGAGCCCGGTGACGCCCGCGCCCTCGAGGCGCTGAAAGTCCTCGTCGGGGATGATGCCCCCGCCGAAGACGACGACGTCGTTCGCGCCGCGCGCGCGAAGCGCGTCGATCACGGCGGGAAAGAGCGTGTTGTGCGCGCCCGACATGATCGAGAGGCCGACGCCGTCCACGTCCTCTTGCACCGCCGTCGCCGCGATCATCTCGGGCGTCTGGTGCAGGCCGGTGTAGATGACCTCGAAGCCCGCGTCGCGCAGCGCCCGCGCGACGACCT
>CAIUAC010000841.1 GCA_903896985.1 uncultured Sandaracinus sp. | reverse complement strand
TCGTCGGCGGCGTGCGGGAACGGCACGAGCACCGAGGCGCGACCTACCGCGCAGATCTCTGCCAGCGTGGTCGCCCCGGCGCGCGCGACGACGAGCGCGGCCGACGCATACGCCCGCGCCATGTCGTCGAGGAACGGCACGACGGTCGCCTCGACGCCGAGCGCCGCATAGCGCGCCTTGACGGCGTCGACGCTCGCCGCGCTCGCCTGATGCACGATCTGCAGCCCGAGCCCCGTCACGCCCGCCTGCGCGAGCGCCGCGGGCACGCTCTCATCGAGCGCCTTCGCGCCCTGCGAGCCACCGAGCACGAGCACGCGCCGCGCGCGCGCCTCGAAGCCCTCTGGGTCGGTGAGCGCGAGCCGCGCGGTCTCGACGAAGGCGCGCCGGACCGGGTTGCCGAGCGTGCGCGCGCGCTTCTCGCCGAAGAGCGCCTCGGTCTCCTCGAAGCTGAGATAGGCGCGCCCGACGAAGCGCGCGAGCAAGCGATTCGTGAGGCCGACGTAGGCGTTCTGTTCGAGCACCGCAGTCGGTACTCCGAGCAGGACGGCGGCAGCGAGCACGGGCCCCGACGCATAGCCGCCGACGCCGAGCACGACGTCGGGCTTCAGCCGTCGCACGAGCGACATCGCGCCGAGCGCGGCGGCAGGCAAACGCCCGACGCTCTTGACGAGCTCGACCGGCGAGCGCCCCTTCAGCGGCGTGACCTCGAGCGCCTCGAAGCGCAGCCCCTTCTGCGGCACGACGCGCGCTTCGATCCCGCGCATGGTGCCGACCCACGTGACCTCGAGCCCCGGCGCGCGGCGCGCGAGCTCCTCGATGACGGCGAGCCCCGGAAACAGGTGCCCGCCCGTGCCTCCCCCGGCCACGACGATGCGCTGGATCATGATGTCCCCCCCACGGCAGCCGACGGTCGTCGCGAGCCTGTGCGCGGCGCTACGTCACGTTTCTCGTCGCCATCCGTCGCCTGAGTGGTCACAGCCACGCTCGGTCGAGCGCGACTCACGTTGAGCAAGACGCCTATCGCGGCGCAGTTCACGAGCAGCGAAGAGCCGCCGAAGCTGAGGAAGGGGAGCGCGAGGCCCTTGGTCGGCAAGAGGCCCATCGTCACGGCGAGGTTCGTGAACGCCTGAATCCCGATGAAGAGCGTGATGCCGACGGCGAGATAAGTGCCGTAGTCGTCGGCGGCGCGGAACGCCGCGCGCAGCCCGCGCACGATGATGATCGAGAACGCGATCATCAGCGCGAGGATGCCGATGAAGCCGAGTTCCTCGCCGACGATGGCGCTGATGAAATCGGTGTGCGCCTCGGGCAAGAAGAAGAGCTTCTGACGGCTGTCGCCGATGCCGACGCCCCAGAGTCCGCCGGAGCCGAAGCTCATCAGCGACTCCGAGATCTGGTAGCCGACGTCGAAGCGGTGCGCGAACGGGTCGAGGTACGCCTGCATACGCCGCATGCGGTACTCGGAGCGCGTCACGAGCACGTACGCGATCGGCGCGAACAGCAGCGCTGCGCCGAGGATGTAGCCAGTGCGCGCGCCCGCGGTGAAGAGGAGCACGAACGTCAGCAGCGCGATCATGACGGCGCTGCCGAAGTCGGGCTGTCGCAGACAGAGGAGCATCACGAAGCCGGCGACGAGCGCGTGCGGCAGAAAGCCGACCGAGAACGAGCGGATTCGGTCCGCCTTCTTCGAGAGGCTGTAGGCGAGCCAGAAGATCATCGCGACCTTCGCGATCTCGGCAGGCTGCACGTGAATCGGACCGACCGAGATCCACCGCGCCGCGCCGCCCGCCGAGTGACCAAAGCCCACCGCGATGTAGAGCAGCAAGAGCACGGAGCCGCCGAGCATCGGATACGCGAGCGGCCGAAGCAGGTGGTAGTCGAGGCGCGCGAGCGAGACGACGAGCAGCAGTCCGACCACCGCGTACATCGTCTGGCGCACGAGAAAGTGCTGCCCGTCGTGGAAGGTCTGCGCGGCGAAGACGGCGCTCGCGCTGTAGACCATGACGACGCCGAACGCGACGAGCGCGAGCACGGTGGCCATCAGCAGCGGGTCCGCGGGGCCGAGCACGGGCGCGCGCGGACCGACGGGCGCAGCGCTCGCCTCCGCAGGCGGTCGGCGCAGGACGCGGTCACGCATGGCCCGCAGACCGTCGAACAAGCGGCTCATCGCGGTGCCTCCCCTGCTCCGGCCGGCGCTGACTCCGCGGGCGTGAGGGCTCGCGCGGCGCGGGCGAACTCGTCACCGCGGTGCTCGTAGTTGCGGAACATGTCGAGGCTCGAGCACGCCGGCGCGAGGAGCACGGCGTCGCCCGGTTGAGCGAGCGCCGCGGCCCGCACGACCGCCTGCTCGAGCGAGTCGGCGCGCTCGACCGGGAGCGCCGTCCCCGCGAGCGCGCGCTCGATCAGCGGGGCCGCCGTGCCGATCAGCACCGCCGCGCGGCCGAAGCTCGAGAGGCGCTCGACCATCGGCGCGTAGCTGCCGCCTTTGTCGAGGCCGCCCGCGATCAGCACGATCCGCGGGTGCGCGTCGCGCAGGCCGTCGAGGGCAGCGACGGTCGCGCCGACGTTCGTCGCCTTGGAGTCGTCGTAGTAGGTGACGCCGTCGCGCTCGCGCACCCACACCATGCGGTGCGCGAGGCCCGCGAAGCTGCGCAGCACGTGCGCGATGTCGGCGGCGGAGACGCCCGCGAGGCGCGCCGCGAGCGCCGCCGCGCAGGCGTTCGACGCGTTGTGCGCGCCGCGAATTCTCAGCTCGACGAGCGGCACACGGAGCCCGCTGACGACATCGACGAGCGCGCCGTCGACGACGCGCACCTCGCCGTCGGCGCCGCCGAACGTGTGCACGGTGCTCGCGGCCGCGCGCGCGAGCGCACCGACGACGGCATCGCCCGCGGGCACGATCGCGTGGTCGCCCGCGCGCTGCCCGTGAAAGACGCGCGCCTTGGCTGCCGCGTACGCCGCGAGCGAGCCGTGGCGATCGAGGTGATCGTCGGTGATGTTCAGCAGCACCGCGACGTGCGCCCGGAAGCGCTCGACGCGCTCGAGCTGATAGCTCGAGAGCTCGACGACGACGGCCCCGCCCGCGCGCGCCGCGTCGCTGCCGACGACGTCGACGAGCGGCGTGCCGAGGTTGCCGCCGACGAACGTGGGGCGGCCGCTGCGGGCGAGCATCTCGCCGACGAGCGTCGTCACCGTGCTCTTGCCGTTGGTGCCGGTGATCCCGACGACGACGTCAGACGCGACGAACC
>CAIUAC010000840.1 GCA_903896985.1 uncultured Sandaracinus sp. | reverse complement strand
CCGAACTGCGTCCGCAGCGCGTCGAGCGTGGTGTCCGCCGCGCGCCGGTTCTCATGCTCGAGCGCGTCGCCGCCGAGCACCGCGAGCGCGTCGCGCACGATCACGCCGAGCTGCTTCTTGCGGTCGGCGAAGTACGCCGCCTTCACGCGCGCGAGGTGCCGCGGGAAGGCGCTCACGTAGTCGACCTTCTCGCCGGGGTGATCGATCGCGTGCGCCGCGACGGCGCTGATCAGGTCCCGGCGGAACGTCGTCGCGTCCTTGCCGACCTCGAGGATCTTCTCGATCGAGCCCATCAGCTCGGCGTCCGGCTCCTCGTTCTTGCCCGTGATCTTGTTGTAGATGCGCTCGTTCTTCACGGAGTACGAGACGTGGCTGACGTACCGCTCGAAGAGCTCCTTGTACTGCGACTCGTCGACGAGCCCGGTCGCCGTGCGCACCTCGTCATCGACGCGATCGAGCCAGCGCTCGCGCACCCTGCCGACGAACGCGTGGTGGTCCTGGTAGCCACCGTCGGGCTTCTCGTGGAGGAACTCGAAGTCGCCCTTCTCACAGAGCTCCTCGAGGCGATCGAGGACGCCGAGCGGCGAGAGGCAGGTGCGCCCGCCGTGCTGCGCGGCGTCGAGCAAGAGCATGCGCACCTCACGCGGCGACGCGCCCGTCACGCCCTCGTACGCGGCGACCGTCTCGAACTCCTCGTACACCGCGCGCATCCCGGCGTGCAGCACCTTCGCCTCGTCGCTCGAGAGCCGCGGCGGGACCACGCCCTGCGCGTAGAGCTCGGCCTTCTCGAGCGGCGTCAGCTCCGAGGCGATGCGCCCGAGCTTCGACAGCTCGTAGCGGTCCGCCTGCGGGCGTCGCAGGCGCGTCAGCACCGCCCAGAGCGCCGCGGTGTACGTCGCATGCGGGGCGATGTGCCGACGGATCTGCGGCACGAGCTGCGTGTCGTAGATCTGCTGCTCGAGCGTGTAATTGACGAGATACGGCGAGCGCACGAGCGTCAGGCGCCCGCGAAACGAGTTGAACTCGGGGTGCTCGCGGAACGCGCTCAGGTGCAGCTCGTTCGAGCTCGCGATCATCACCACGTTGAGCGGCAGCGTCGACTGCGTCAGCGCCGTCTCGCCGGTCTCGATGGCGAGGAGCAGATACTTCCAAGCGTCGAGCGGGCGCTTCAGCAGATCGCTGTACTCGAGGACGCCGCCCGACGCCTCGACGAGCTCGCCCTGCACGTCGAAGAGCGCGAGCGAAGAGAGCGACGCGGGCAGCGCGCTCAGCGAGCGATCGGCCGTGATCTGGCGCTCCGACGCGTCGACGGCCATCTGCGGACCGATGGTGACGGCGCCCGCGCGATAGCGGCGCGAGATGGTGAAGCGCTCGACCTGCACGTGCGCGAGCACCTTGCGCAGGTCGCCGCGATAGGCGACCAGCAGCGCGTGCAGGATCTGCTGATTGCCGTGCCCTAGCTGCCCGCTGTGCAGCCAATCGGGCGCCGCCTCGCTGACGCCGGCGTCCGCGTAGAGCTTGCCGACGAGCGCGCGACGCTCGGCGACGGGCAAGAGCTGCAGCGGGTGCTCGCGCAGCGGGCTCGCGAGCTTCGCGTCGATCTGCCCCTCGGCGAGGTGCGCGTAGCTGTCCCCGGGCGCGGGGTCCCCGCTGCTGCCGCCGAAGCCGATCGCCGCGCCCTCGCGCACGCCGCGCGGGAAGATCCACGAGAACGTGTACGCCGCGCCCTCGTCGAGCAGCGAGTACGCCTCGAGCCCCTTGAGCACGCACGCGGCGAAGGTGCTCTTCGCGCTGCCGTTCGGCCCATGCAGCAACAAGAGGCGGTTCGAGCGCCCTTCCCGCGCGAAATTCGAGAGCGTGCGGTAGAGCGTCTCTTGCACGTGCTCTTGCCCGACGAGGTACTCGCGCCGCGCGCCGTCGTGCTCGTCCTCGAACGGCAGATCGAAGAGGCGAAAGCGCCGCACCGTGCCCGTCGGTCGCTCGACGTCGTAGGTGCCGAAGTGATCGAGGCAGTCGCGCACGTAGCGCGCCGCGTCGCGCGTATGCCGCGCCGGATGCTTCGCGACGAGCTCGAGGTACTCCTCGAAGGAGAGCACCCGGCGCTCCGCCTCGTAGCGCTGACGAACCGCGGCACCGACCTGAGCGAGGACCTCGCGTATGTCGATCATCGTCGAGCGAGCGTAGCAGGCCCGCGCAGGGCGGGCGGTCGAGCTACGGGACGACCGGGAGCACGACCGAGAGCGTGCGCTCGTCGGGCATGCAGCGCTCCGGCGTGCACACGGCGAAGCCGACGGTCAGCTGCACGCGCCGCTCGCCCTCGACCGCGGCAGTGAACGGCACCTCGAAGTGCGCCTTGGTCGGGCCGAAGTCCGCGGCGTCCGCGCGCGCGAGCGTCGCCTTCGGCAGCGTGACCTCGGCGGGCGCCGTGAGCTCGACGCGAATCGGATACTCCTCGTTGACGTGGTAGCCAGCGCCCGGCGTCAGCGTGACGCCGAACGTCCCCGCCTGCCCCGCGTGATAGGGCCCGCCCGCGGTCGCGCGCAGCTCGAAGCCGACGTCGCGCACGGTCGCCCCATCGGCGACGGGCGGCGGAGCTTGGGTCGGCGCGGGTCCACCGGGGTGCCCGTTGGCGGCAGGCTCCGCGGGCGTCGGCGGCGTCGGAGTGTCGCTCGGCGACGCGGGAGCGGGCGCCTCATGGGAGCCGCAGCCCGCACCGAGGAGGGCCGCGACGAAGAGCAGAACGAGGAGCTTCGATGACGTCTTCATGCTGCCCCCACGATTAGCACAAGCTGCTAGCGTCGGTCCCGTGCCCGTCGCCCGGACGCTCTGCGCCGTCGTCTTCGTCCTCACCGCGAGCGCGTGCGGCGCGTCGTTCGAGCCCTGCCGTGGCGAGGCGTCGTGCCCGGCGGGCACGGTCTGCGAGGCGTCCGGCGAGTGCCGCCCGCTCGCGCTCGATCCGGTG
>CAIUAC010000839.1 GCA_903896985.1 uncultured Sandaracinus sp. | reverse complement strand
GGACGCCGCGCAGCGGAGGGCCCGCCGACGCCGCTCGCCGACGCGCGTGGCACGCCGATCCACACGCCGGACGGCCCCCACGCCGCGCCGACGCAGGTCAGACGCCCGCACGTCCCGCCGCCCCCCGCCGGGCCGCCGCTCGCCTTCCGCAGCGATCGCCGCCACACCGGGCGCAGCCCTTACGCGGGCCCGACGACGGCGACGATCCGCTGGCGCTTCGTGACGGACAACCCTTCGCACTTCGACGACGAGGCGATCAGCGCGCAGGCGGTGATCTCGCCGGACGGCACGATCTACATCGGCTCGCACGATCACTTCTTCTACGCGCTCGACGCCGACGGGCAGGTGCGCTGGAAGAAGGACCTCGGCGACCGGATCTACTCGACCGCGCTCGTCGACGCCGAGGGCAACGTCTACGTCGGCTCGGACGACGACTTCGTCTTCGCGTTCACCTCGACGGGGACGCTCCGCTGGAAGTTGGCGACGGAGGGGGACGCGGACTCCGGCCTGGCGCAGGCGCCCGATGGCAGCCTGCGCTTCGCCGCGGGGAGCGACCTCTGGGCCGTCAAGACCGACGGCACGGTGCTCTGGCGCTTCCGCGCGCGGTCGAAGCTCTACTCGGCGCCGGCGATCGACGCAGACGGCACGGCTTACGTCGGCTCGCAGGACGACAACGTGTACGCGGTCGCGCCCGACGGCGCGATGCGCTGGTCGTACCGCATGCGCAAGGACGTCGACGGCGGGCCGGCGATCGGCGACGACGGCTCGGTGATCGTCGGCGGGGACGACGGCACGGTGGTCGCGCTCGACGAGCGCGGACGCCCGAAGTGGTCGACGCCGGTCGGAGGCTACGTGCGTGCGCCGGTGGGGCTCGGGCTCGACGGGACAGTCGTCGTCGGCATCTTCGGGCCACGCCCGCGGATCCTCTCGCTCGACGGCGCGACGGGCGCCGTGCGCTGGTTCTTCCCGGTGACGATCGCGGACTCCGCGGAGGTGGGCATCTCGTCGTCGCCGCTGATCGACCGCGACGGCAACGTGTACTGCGGCGCGCACGACGACTTCCTCTACGCGCTCGACGACACCGGACACCTGCGCTGGGTGCTGGAGGCGGGCGGCGACGTCGACTCCGCGCCGGTGCTCGGGCCGGACGGCACGCTCTACGTCGGCGCGGACGACGGAATCCTCTACGCGCTCAAGGACCCCTGACGCGCTCGGCGCGGGCGCGCAGGGCCCGTCTTCTTGCTCGGCTGCGCGCGAATTCCTATACTGGGGCTGCTTCACCCGCAGGGAGAGTCATGCGCGTCCGTTTCGGCCTCATCCTCATCGCCTCGGCGCTCTTCAGCGCGGCGTGCACCTCGACGGGTGAGGACGTTGGCGCCGCGACGCTCGATTCCCGCGCGGGCTCGCTCGGCATCTTGCAGGTAGAGCGCCTCAGCGCCGGACCAGGCGAGCTGAACGCGCCGCCCGCGCAGCTAGGCGCGGCGTTCGCGCGCTATCAGGGGCTCTCGGGCGACGCGGTCGTGCGGCTGCTCGGGGGTCGGCCGGCGAGCGCGCTCGACGCGTGCACGCTCGCCGGGGGCGACCTCGACGGGCTCTCGTCGGCAGACGCGAGCGTCGAGCTGCTCGACGTCGGCGTGATCGACGTGCGGGTCGGGGAGTCGGAAGCGCGCCTCGTGCCGCGCACCTTCCCCGAGCTCGCGCGCGTCGCGGCGGGGTTCTTCTATGCGGGCGACGCGGAGCTCGGCGCGGTGCGCGCCGACGTCGACGCGTACACGTTCCGCGCCGAGGGCAGCGCGGAGCTGCCCGGCTTCGAGGTCGCGGTGCCCGTGCCCGCGGAGCTCCTCGACGTGCGGCTCGACGGCGTGCCCTTGACGGAGCTGCCGAACGGCAGCGGCACGCTGATCGCCCGTGACCGTGACCTCGAGGTGAGCTGGGAAGGCCTCGACCCGCGCGATCAGGTCGAGGTCGAGCTCGTCTCGGGCGGCGCGACCGTGGTGTGCAGGGCGCGCGACGACGGCAGCTTCCGGGTCCCCGGCTCGGCGCTCGCGCCGCTCAGCCGCGACGAGAGCGCGCGCCTCGTGCTCCGGCGCGTGCGCGTGCAGCCCTTCGACGCGGCGGGGGTGGACGTCGCGTACGTGCGCCTCGCCTCGACGCGCGTGTTCGACGCGGTCGTGCGCTGACGCTCACTTCTTCTTCGAGCCGAACAAGCCCTTGAAGAACTCGCCGACGTCGAGCTGAGCGCCGCTCTTCGGCACCTCAGGCTTGCCCGTCGACGCCGCCGACGGTGGGGCGCCAGCGGAGGACGCCGGAGTCGCCGGTGCCGCTGCGCGCCCGCCGCCCTTCTTGGCGCGCATCTCGGCGAGGCGGACCTCGCGCTGCGCGTCGACGTGCTTCGGGTTGCACTCGACCGCGCGCTGAAACGCGCGGACCGCGTCGTCCTCGCGCCCGATGCGCCGGAGCACCGCGCCGCGGTAGTAGTGCGCGCGCGGGTGCTTGTCGTACATCGCGATCGCCTTGTCGACGAGCATGAGCATCTCGTCGAGCGGCGCCCCGTCGCCCGGGTGCCGCTCGAAGAGAATCCAAGCGAGCAGCGCGTAGTAGTCCGCCTGCTCCGCGTCGAGCTCGATCGCCCGGCGCGCGTGCTGCTCGGCGGCCGCCGCGTCGCTCTTGCGGAGCACGTCGGCCTTCTGGAACTCGACCGTGCCCTCGATCGTCTGCTCGAGCTTGCGCTGCGCGGCCGGCGTGCCGCCGCCGTCCTTCACGATGCCGATGTAGCGGAGGCGCTTCTCCTGGTCGATCAGGGTGTCGTGCGCGTCGGTCAGCATGCTGAAGATGCGCTGCGCGACCTGGTTGAGCGGCGCGAGCGGCGCCGGGAGGCGGTCAGGATGGAGCCGCTTGACGAGCTCGAAGTACGCGTCCCGCGCCCTCTCGCCGGGCATATCCGAGGTGACGCCGAGCATCTCGAAGAAGTTCTGCTCGTCGAGCTTGCGCGCGCGCTCGCAGACGTCGTCCCAGAGCGCGCGTTGGTCGGGCGTGAGGTCGCTCGGTGGAGGCGGCGAGGCCGCGAGGACCTCCACGGCGGCGCGCGGGCCGCGCTGCGCGACAGGCGGCGACACGGGCGTCGAGG
>CAIUAC010000838.1 GCA_903896985.1 uncultured Sandaracinus sp. | reverse complement strand
GCAGGCGCGGGTCGCCGCAGAAGCGGCGGCCGCCGCCGCCGCCACGCCCCCCGAGGCGCCCAAGCGCTTCTGGCGCAACTCGATCTTCACGGTCTCGCCGTGGGTGACGACCTACTCGTTCTCCGAGGGCGCCCAGCTCACCTACGACCCGACCTTCGCGCTCAACTTCACGCTGTCGCCGCGCTTCTACCTGCTCGACACGCTCTATCTGCGCGTCTCCGAGGACCTCAGCGTCGAGGTCACGCAGTCGGACAGCGACACGACCACGCGCCAGCCGTTGCTCTCCGACACGCGCGTCGACCTGATGCGCCCCGCGCTGATCAAGACGGGCGGCTTCGTCCTCTCCGCCGGTCTCCGCGTCTCGCTCCCCGTGTCGATCGCGAGCCGCTTCGCGAACCGCATCATGGGCACCAGCCTGCTCACATCCTCGAGCTACGACCTGCCCGAGGCGACCCACCTCACGGTGGGCTTCGACTTCTCGTACACGCACAACTGGAACTCGACCAACACCGCGACGCACTTCGCCTACGCGGACAACGCGGGCGAGGGCGCGACCATCTGCCCGAGCGGTAACGACGGCTGCGCGGTCGGCGGCCCGACGAACGCCACCGAGTCGTTCTCCTTCGGTCCGAGCCTCGAGTGGGCGCCGATCGACACCTTCTCCCTCAGCGCGAGCTACTCGTGGCTGCCCCGCCTCGGCGGCGCCCTCGGGACGCAGACGATCGAGACGGCGACCGGTCCCGTCGCCCTCCCCGACGACAAGACCCACTGGCGCGTCGGCCAGGCCTTCAGCATCTCGGCGAGCTACCAGACCGCCCCCTGGCTCGGCCTCTCCCTCGCCTACGCCGTGCAGACCTCTCAGCTCAACACGAACGGCACCTTGCGTAACCCCCTGTCCAACCCGGACATGACCCTCGAGTTCGACGCGACGGTCACCCTCGACCAGCTCTACGACGCCCTCGGCGGCGACGGCGAAGACCTCACGCCCGAGCAGCAGCGCCTCATTCGCCAGGGCGAGGCTTCGGCCGATCGCCGCGGCGCGTCCTTCTGATTTTCCGCCTTTCGCACCCGCTCACTCGCTCAGTTCTCTTTTTCGTACACGGTCGCCAGGGGGTCGCGCCCCTGGCCTCGTCGGAGGCTCTCGGTATGTCGCTCTTCTGGAAGACCCGCACCTCAACGTGTGAATCCAATCGGTGGTCGTCTGTCGCCGGAGTCCTCTCCGGTCTGCTCGCGCTCAGCCTCGTGCTCGGCGCGGGGACGCTCGCCAGCGGCTGTACCAAGCAAGCCCCGATCAACCGGGTGCAGACCTTGGTCGTCGACAAGAGCATCTTCACAGGCTCTTGGTACATGACCCAGACGGTCGTCGACGTGGACTACGAGGTGGCCGCCGCCGGTACGTTCCCGGGTGATTCCGCGTCCGACTTCGCCGGGTCCTTCTCTGGCGTGCCCCGCATCCGCTGGGTCATCGACGAGAACTTCCTCTACGCGTATCGCGACTACGAGATGATCATCGGCGGCGACGGAACCCCGCGCGAGCCGGGCACGTTCCTCGGCCAGCCGGTGGCCGCGTACAAGATCTCCAGCCACTTCGACATCCGTCGCTCGTACAACACGACCACGGGCGAAGAGCAGAACGTCATCGAGGAGAACTCGAGCGATCACCGCTGGTACGAGCGCCAGTACATGCGCGTCGACTGGTCGATGAACATGCTGCCGGGCTACTACGGCACGACGTCGAACCTCTACGAGGTTCTCGGCATGTACAAGCGCGAGCCCGCGCCCCTCACCGTTCAGCAGCAGAGCGACTTCCCCGACTCGTGGCAGCCCCGCTTCGACCGGATGCCCTGCGCGAACGACACGGACCCGAACTGCAAGCCCTACGAGCGCGACCTCGCGGGTGACTACAAGCAGGGCGACCTCTACCACATGAGCTTCGTGAACCAGGAGCTGCTGTCTCCTGGCAACGTGCAGGACCCGTACTCGGGCGGCATGGTCAACTTCTGCCTCTCGCCGTTCAACGACTCTCCTGAGTGCACGGCGACGGTGGCGTTCGTTCGCACCTCGTTCCTCAAGGTGTCGGAGACTCGGCAGTACGAGGCGGCCAACTGGACCGACACGCGCTGGGACCGCGCCGGCTACTTCCGCCTCGACACGCCGACCTGGGACCGCTCCACCGGCTCGCCTGACGACCCGGCGTGGTTCGGCACGGACTTCCTCAACTACTCGATCAACCGCCACAACATCTGGAAGAACTGGTGGACTGAGGACGCGTCCGGGCACCGCACGCCGGTCCCGTACACGAACCGCCAGGTCCGCCAGGTCGTCTGGTACACGACGCCCGAGCTTCCCGCGCACCTCGTCAAGCCCTCGATGGACCTGGTCAGCCAGTGGAACGAGGTCCTGATGGAGACGGTCCGCGCGATGCGCGGCGTCGCGCTGCCCGTCTACCAACGCGCGACGTGCCAGACCACCGACCCCGACGGCGACTGCTTCTGTCAGGTCGATCCGGTCGACGGCGTCACGGTCCTCAACCCGACCTGCGAGGGCAAGTACGATCCCTTCCAGACGCCGGACGAGAACCGCGCGCGCCTCGTCTCGGGTGACCCCTACGACTGTCACATCGTCGTCCCCGCCGGCGCCGAGCCCGACATGACCAATCCGGCGGTCACTCGCACGCTCTCGGACCGCAACTTCTACGGCTGGTACGGCGCGACGATGGCCGGCGCAGAGTGCGTCAACGTCCTGCGCATGAACACCTGCAACCGCGGCGCCGTCGCCGACAACGGCGGCACGGTCGACGGCATGGACTGCCAGGAGCGCGGCGACGCCCGCTTCAAGTACCTCAGCTACGTCGATCAGCCCGGCACGCCCTTCCTCGGCGTCTCGACGCTGCGCGGCGACCCGGTCACCGGCGAGACCCGCTTCGGCGACGCGAACATCGGCGGCCCCGCCCTCGACGGCTTCCGCACCTACGCGCTCCAGACCTACGACCTCCTCAACGGTGGCTACACCGACCAGGAGTTCTTCACGGGTGAGGACGTCCGCGGCTACTTCGACTCGCTCAACCAGGTGCAGCTCCCCGCGCCTCCCCGCGTCGACTTCAGCCAGGCGATGCAGCACCTCACGCCGACGGACGCGCTCCCGGCCGCGGCTCAGGGCATCCGTGACCGCATGGACTTCATGGTCGCCAACCGCGGTGAGCGCCTCTCCGGCGCCGCCGGTCGCGCGAACACCTACAGCGATCGCATCGCCAACCTCCGCAACACGGAGACTGAGCGTCGCCTGACGTCCAACTGGGACACGATCGCGATGGCCGGCCTCGCGAACGCGCCCCCCGGCTTCGGCCCCTCGAACATGCCGGAAGGCGTGCTCGACCGCGCTTCGCCTTTCCGCGTCGGCGCTCCGGAGCTCCTCTCCCGCTTCGATGCGCTCGAGACGAAGATCGCGCGCAACAACATGCATATGCCGAACGAGTACGTCGACAACTCCGTCGCGTACTTCGTGCAGAAGCACCTGACCTGGCCGCGCGCCCGCCTCGAGTTCGAGATCAACCGTCTGCTCTTCAGGCAGACGGAGGTCCACGAGATGGGCCACTGCATGGGCCTTCGTCACGACTTCGGCGGCTCGGCCGACACGAAGAACTACGCCGACGACTACTACGTCGTCAACGACGCCTACCCGCTGCCGAACCCGCAGGACGCGGCCTTCGAGCACGACGGCGTGCCGGGCTTCAACGCAGCGGAGCAGCTTGCCTACGAGGACGCCTACAAGCGCGCTCGTCAGCGCCGCGAGCTCGCCGGCATCGATGGCTGGGCCAACTCGTCCATCATGGACTACACGGCGAACTGGTATCAGCGCCTGCAGCCCTCGGGCCGCTACGACCACCACGCGATCCGCATGGGCTACGGCGACGTCGTCGAGCTAGGCGACAACGCGGACGGCGAGCTCGCTCAGAACATCAACCCGGTCAACACGCCGCGCGTGTTCTTCCGCTGGTACGAGGGCGGCAACGCCTGCACGACGGACACCGACTGTCCGTTCGCGGTGGGCGGCTCGCGCGATGCGGACCTCCTCCAGACCAACCGCGATGCCGGCTTCACGCAGCACTGCGTCGCCTCGCCCCGCGGCGGCACGCAAATGTGCTCGAGCTTCGACACGCAGACCGCCGCGACGGGTCCCTCGCCCCGCTGGGTCCCGCCGAACTACCGCTACTGCTCGGATGAGCGCGCCGCTGGCGGAGGCACGACGCCCGGCAGCATCGGCTGGTGCAACCGCTTCGACGAAGGCGATAGCTACCGGGAGATCGTCCAGAACACCGTCGAGAACTACGAGCGGATGTATCTGTTCACGAACTTCCGCCGCTACCGCAGCAGCTTCAACATCGGTAGCTACCTGTTCGACCAGCTCATCGGTCGTCGGTTCGTGATCCTCCAGAACATCTACCAGAACCTGATCTACCAGTACACGTCGGACCCGGCGTTCCGCACCAACACTGGCGAGTTCGGCTTCTACGACGAGTTCATGGCGACGGCGGACATCCTCAACTTCTACGGGCGCGTCCTCGGCCAGCCGAACCTCGGCGGGTACCAGTTCAACGACCGCTGGAAGTGGTTCGAGCGCGCCACCGTCAACTGCAACCGCACGGGCACGCAGTTGCAGGTCTGCCTCGGCAAGGGTCGCTACGCAGACTCCGTCTATCAGGCGGGGCTCTCGGGCATCCAGCGCGTCGAGCGAATCGGCACCTTCTACGACAAGCTCTTCACGCTTCAGCTGATGACCGCCCGTGGTCAGCAGTCGCGCTACACGCGTGATGTGCCGTTCTACACGAACTTCTACGATCTCTTCCCGAACGAGATGCAGCAGATCTGGAACGGCATGATCCGCGACGCGCCGGCGGAGTACATGCCGCACGTCGAGTGCAGCACCTTCCCGAACTGCGGCGATGCCCGCATCATCTACAACAACTTCTACCGTGGCGACTGCTCCTCGGCGGACCCGGCGACTTGTCGCCCCGACCCCGTCGCCGTCACCTACGCCGGCAAGCCCGTCGTCAACGGCGGTGGCAGCATCGTCCTGCAGATGTACGCGGCGATCTACGGTCTCACCGAGTTCCCCGTGTTCTTCGACACGACCTTCCAGAACCAGGTCTTCGTCTGCGTCGAAGGGCAGGGCGACTGTTACCGCCCGACCCCGACCGACGTCGAGGGTACGGACTACGTTCGCTTCACGAGCTCGCGCTTCGGCCGCAGCTACCTCGCCTGGCAGGTCAGCCCGGGCACCGGCGCGGTCGAGCAGCGCTCGATCGGCTTCCAGATGGTGGAAGAAGCGCGCAACACCGAGTTCCTCGTCCGGATGCTCGACAAGTACAATGGTCGTGGCGGCGTCGGCATCCCGCTGGATCCGCTCAACCTGACCGCCCTCGAGACTGCGCGGCTCACGTCGCTCGGTTACACGCTCCCGACGAGCGTCGCGGATGTCAACCGTGAGGTCGACCGCCTGGATGGCCGGCTTCGTGATCTCGAGTCGTTCTTCAGTGAGCTGGTCCAGCTCGAGCGCGAGCTCGGCATCTCCTCCTACCTGTCGTTCTGAGGGGCACGGACATGACGAGCAAGGAAAGCAAGACCATGCGCTTCGGAACCCAGGGGGCACTCGCCCTGTTC
>CAIUAC010000837.1 GCA_903896985.1 uncultured Sandaracinus sp. | reverse complement strand
CGCAAGCGATGCTCCACGCCGTCGGCCTCAGCCGCGCGGACCTCGAGAAGGCGCAGGTCGGTATCGTCAGCACAGGCTACGAGGGCAATCCCTGCAACATGCACCTCGACGACCTCGCCGGCGTCGTCAAGCGCGGCACGACGAGCGCGGGGCTGGTCGGGCTCATCTTTCACACCATCGGAGTCAGCGATGGAATCTCGATGGGCACTCCGGGAATGCGCTTCTCGCTGCCGTCGCGCGAGGTGATCGCCGACTCCATCGAGACGGTCGTGCAGGCGCAGAGCTACGACGGAGTGATCGCCGTCGTCGGCTGCGACAAGAACCTGCCAGGCGCGATGATGGCGATGGCGCGGCTCGACCGCCCCGCGCTCCTCGTGTTCGGCGGCGCGAGCGCGTCGGGCAGGCACCGCGGGCGCAAGCTCAACGTCGTCTCGGCGTTCGAGGCGCTCGGGCAGAGGCTCGCGGGCACGCTCGAGGAGACGGAGTATCGCGAGATCGTCGAGCGCGCGTGTCCGGGGGCGGGCGCGTGCGGCGGGATGTACACGGCGAACACCATGGCGAGCGCGATCGAGGCGCTCGGGATGAGCCTGCCGTACTCGTCCTCGACTCCCGCCGTCGGGCCCGAGAAGCGCGCCGAGTGTGAGGCCGCGGGCGAGCGCCTGCGCGGGTTGCTCGAGGAGAACCTGACGCCGCGCCGGATCATGACGCGCGAGTCGTTCGAGAACGCGATCACCGTCGTGCTCGCGCTCGGCGGCTCGACGAACGCCGTGCTCCACCTGCTCGCCATCGCCCGCACCCTCGGCGTGCCGCTCGAGCTCGAGGACTTCACGCGCCTCAGCGCGCGCACGCCGCTGCTCGGGGACTTCGCGCCGAGCGGTCCCTATCTGATGGAGGACCTGCACGCGGTCGGCGGCACTCCGGCCGTGATGAAGCGCCTGCTCGACGCCGGCCTGCTGCACGGTGATTGCCTGACGGTCACGGGGCGCACGCTCGCCGAGAACCTGCGCGACCTCCCGGAGCTGACGCCGGGGCAGGAGATCGTCCGCCCGCTCGACCGCCCGCTCTCGCCGACGGGGCACCTCAAGGTGCTCTGGGGGAACCTCGCGCCCGGAGGCGCCGTCGCCAAGATCACCGGCAAGGAGGGAGTGCGCTTCGAGGGACCCGCGCGCGTGTTCGATGGTGAGGCGGCCGCCAACGCCGCGATCGCCGCGGGCGCGATCCAGCGCGGAGACGTCGTCGTCATTCGCTACGAGGGGCCGCGCGGCGGCCCGGGGATGCCGGAGATGCTCAAGCCGACCGCGTCGATCGTCGGCGCGGGGCTGTCGAAGGACGTCGCGCTGATCACCGACGGGCGGTTCTCCGGCGGCACGCACGGCTTCGTCGTCGGGCACATCACGCCCGAGGCGCAGGACGGCGGGCCGATCGCGCTCGTCCGCGACGGAGACCGCATCACGATCGACGCGACGGCGCTGACGCTCGCGCTGCACGTCCCCGACGAAGAGCTCGCCGTGCGTCGCGCGGCGCTGCGCCCGCGGCCGCTGACCGTGACGCACGGAGTCCTGCGTCGTTATGCGCACACCGTCTCCTCGGCGTCCGACGGATGCCTCACCGACCGCTTCTAGGAAATGCCTATGAACTCGCCTGCAACTCCCGCTCTCACCACTCCTGTCGAGACCTCTCGCGCGCTCCGCGTCAGCGGCGCAGAGGCCCTCGTTCGTTCGCTCCTCGCCGAGGGAGTCGACACGCTGTTCGGCTATCCGGGCGGCGCGATCATGCCTGTCTACGACGCGCTGCACGGGTTTCGCGACCAGCTGCGCCACGTCCTCGTTCGGCACGAGCAAGGCGCGATTCACGCGGCGCAGGGCTATGCGCGGGCGAGCGGGCGCACGGGCGTCTGTCTCGCGACCTCGGGCCCGGGCGCGGCCAACCTGGTCACCGGCATCGCGGACGCGCAGATCGACTCGACTCCCGTCGTCTGCATCACCGGACAGGTGCACTCCGCGCTGCTCGGGAGCGACGCCTTTCAGGAGATCGACATCCTCAACGTCACCGCGCCGCTGACGAAGTGGAACGTGCAGGTCACCCGCGCCGAGGACCTCCCCGCGGCGGTGGCGCGCGCCTTCTATCTCGCGCGCACCGGCCGTCCGGGGCCGGTGCTGATCGACCTCACCAAGGACGCGCAGGTCGCCCTGCTCGACTTCCGCTATGAGCCTTGCACGCGCGTGCGGGCCTATGTGCCTCGGCCGCGGGTCTCCGAGGCGTCGCTCGAGGCCGCCGCGCGGTTGCTCGACGAGGCGCAGAGACCGCTCGTCGTCGTCGGGCAGGGGGTCGTGCTCTCCGGCGCAGAGGCGGAGCTGCTCGCGCTCGCGGAGCGCACCGGAGCGCCCGTCGCCTCGACACTGCTCGGCCTCGGGGCGCTGCCGACCGATCACCCGCAGTGGGTCGGCATGGTGGGAATGCACGGGCGCTACGGCGCGAACGTCAAGACCAACGAGTGCGATTTGCTGCTCGCGATCGGGATGCGCTTCGACGACCGCGTCACGGGGGATCTCTCGCGGTACGCCAAGCAAGCGAAGGTGATTCACGTCGAGCTAGACGCCGCGGAGATCGGCAAGAACGTCCTGCCGACCGTCGCGCTGCACGGCGACGCGAAGGATGTGCTCGCCGCGCTGCTGCCCCGCCTCGGCGCGCGCCGACGCGACGCTTGGCTCGCGGAATTTCGGGCGTGCGACGCCATCGAGCACGAGAAGGTCGTGCAGCGCGACCTCTACCCGGAGGGGCCGCAGCTGCGCATGGGCGAGGTCGTGCGCGTGCTCGCGGAGAAGACGCACGGCGAGGCGATCGTGGTGACGGACGTCGGCCAACATCAGATGTTCGCCGCGCGGTATTCGTCGTTCATCCGCCCGCGCAGCTGCGTCACCTCGGGCGGACTCGGCACGATGGGCTTCGCGCTCCCGGCGGCGATCGGCGCCAAGCTCGCGCGGCCCGAGCGCACGGTCGTCGCGGTGATCGGAGACGGCGGGTTTCAGATGACGACTCAGGAGCTCGGCACGGCAGTGCAAGCCGGCGCTGCCGTCAAGCTGGTCATTCTGGACAACTGCTTTCTCGGGATGGTGCGGCAGTGGCAGGAGCTCTTCTTCGACAGTCGCTACTCCGAGACGGCGATGCAGAATCCTGATTTTTGCAAGCTCGCGGAGGCCTACGGCGTGCCCGCGCTGCGCGTCGAGGCGAGGGGCGACCTCGGCGCGGCGGTCGACGCGATGCTCGCGTCTCCTGGGCCGTTTCTCCTGCACGTCGTCGTCGAGCGCGAGGCGAACGTGTTCCCCATGGTGCCGGCGGCAGCGTCGGTGTCCGAAGTGCGCTTGGAGGCGTGATGAATCACGAGTCAGAACTCACGCTCTCGGTCTTCACCGAGAATCGAGTCGGGCTGCTCGGCCGAGTGGCCGCGACGTTCACCCGTAGGAGCCTGAACATCGAGAGCTTGACCGTCTCGGAGTCGGAGCTTCCTGGGATTCATCGGTTCACGATCGTCGTGCGCACCTCCCGGGAGACGGCGCGCAAGCTCGCCGCACAAATCGAGCGGCACGTCGACGTCCTCAAGGCCTTCGTGCACACCGACGGGGAGGTCGTGCAGCGCGAGGTCGCGCTCTACAAGGTCGACCCGGTGAGGCTCTCGGAGGCGTTCGAGTCGCTGATCGTGGGACACGGCGCGCGCGTGCTCGAGCGGCAGGCGGACTTCGTCGTCGTCGAGCACGTCGGCTCGGACGCCGACACCTCCGCGCTGCTCGAGGCGCTGCGGCCGTATGGAGTGCTGGAGTTCGTCCGCTCCGGGAGGGTCGCCTTGACGCGGCCGATGAGACCGCTCGCCGAGTTCCTCGACGCGCTCGAGCGAGACGCAGGCAACGCCCGCTGAGCGGGCCTATCCGATGGATGACCGGTAGAGAAAGAGAGAGAGAAGACCATGGCGAGACTGCAATTTGGTGAAGTGTGGGAGACGGTCGTGACGCGTGAGGAGTTCCCGCTCGAGAAGGCGCGGGAGACGCTCGAGGGCGAGACGCTCGCCGTCGTCGGCTATGGCGTGCAGGGGCCGGGGCAGTCCCTGAACCTGCGGGACAACGGCTTCCGGGTGATCGTCGGTCAGCGAGTGGGCACGCAGAGCTGGGAGCGCGCCGTCGCCGACGGTTGGGTGCCTGGCGAGACGCTCTTCCCGATCGACGAGGCGTGCGCGCGCGCGACGACGATCATGTACTTGCTCTCGGACGCGGGGCAGCTGTCGTCGTGGCCCGTCGTGCGCGAGCACCTGACCCCGGGGAAGTGCCTCTACTTCTCGCACGGTTTTGGGGTCACGTATCGAGAGCAGACTGGCATCGTCCCGCCCGCGGGGGTGGACGTGGTGCTCGTCGCGCCCAAGGGGAGCGGGACCTCCCTGCGGCGGCTGTTCCTCGCGGGCAAGGGCCTCAACGGGAGCTACGCCGTCTTTCAGGACGCGACGGGGCGGGCTCGGGAGCGCGCGCTCGCGATCGGCATCGGGATCGG
>CAIUAC010000836.1 GCA_903896985.1 uncultured Sandaracinus sp. | reverse complement strand
GGCCATCCCTCCGACGGCGAGCCGCGCGACGGGCTCGTATCGCGTCGGCGCGAGGCGGAGCCTCGTCGAGAGCCGCGCATCGCGAACGGGCAAAACCATGCGGCAGCGTCGCAGAGCCCGCCAGGGGGGTCAATGCCGCCCTCGGCGCCTGGTGATGCAGAGCACAGATTGGCGTCCCGAATTCGTCTCAATGTGCCACGCTGCCCTCAAGCGGCGGGCTCGTCCGACCGTTCCACGCGGGCGGGCTGCGTGGTCCGCTGGAGGGCCGCATGCAGAAGTCGGGCGCGCTAGTCGTTGCGTGCGGAGGGGGCAAAGGAGGCGTGGGCAAGAGCCTCGTCGCCGCCAACCTCGGCATCGCGCTCGCGCGTCTGGGGATGCGTACAGTGCTGGTGGACGGCGACCTCGGCGCCGCGAACCTCCACACGATGTTCGGCATCGACCAGCCGGGCGCGACGCTCGGAGCGCTGATCGACAAGCGGGCGGCGAACCTCGAGGAGGTCTCGATCCCGACCGGCGAGCCGCGTCTCTTCCTCGTCCCAGGGACCGGCGCAGTGGTGGGGGCGGCGAACCTCGGGCACGCGCAGAAGACGAAGCTGATAGGCCACATCCGGCGCATCGACGCCGAGGTGATCGTCGTCGACGTCGGCGCCGGCACCTCGTTCAACACGCTCGACCTCTTCGACGTGGCCGACGTGCGCTACGTGGTCGCGTCGCCGCAGCTCACCTCCCTGCAGAACGCCTACGGGTTCACGAAGGGCGCCGTCTACCGGGCGCTCCGGGCGGCGGCGCACGACGAGGCGGAGCGCGAGCTGTTGACCGGCTCGACCGACCGCACCGAGACGGAGCGCGTCGGGCACACCTTGGCGCGCGTCGACCTGCAAGACGCGCAGCTCGCCGAGCGTATGCGGCGGATCCTCGGCGGCTTTGGCGGCGCGATCGTCGGCAACCAGCTCGAGAACGCCGGCCAACGCAACGTCCTCTTCGGGCTCTCGCGCATGGCCCGCGATTTCCTCGGCATTACGCTCCCGGTGGTCGCCGAGTTGCCGTTTGACCAGGGCATTCATCAGTCCGTGACGGTGCGAAAGCCGTACCTCCTCCTACGGCCCGTCGGGCCCGTGGCGCAGGCGTTTGGTCGCCTCGCCGAGCATGTCGTCAGCACGAACCTCAGCGCGCTCCGCGATGCGCGGGCGCTCACGGAGACCCCTGTCCCCGTCACGGTCAAAGACGACGAGTTCGGCGGCGAGTTTGCGGCGTATCTCCGCCGCGACGCGCGGCACGCGGTGACCTGGCCCGCCACGCTCCACGGCCCCTCGGGCGCCGCGCCCGTCCGGGTGGTGGACGTCTCGCTCTCCGGCGTGCTCGTGGCGACGCCGGTGGTGTCGGTGCAGGGCGACCGTGTCGAGCTGCGAATCCAGGGGCATCCCGAGGCGTTCCGCGCGATCGTGCGGCACGCGCGCCCCGGCTACCTCGGGCTGGAGTTCACCGAGCCGCAGGAGGCTCTGCTGCGCCAGGCGGCGGAGTCCCACGGGCCCGGCAACAACACAGGGCCGAGCGCGCACTCGAACGGTCGCTGACGCGCGGCCCTCGTTCGACGCTCAGCGCAGCCCCAGCAGGCCGCCCGCATCCAGCACGAACACCGCGTCGCTGATGCGATGGGGCGCGCGGGCCGCGTCATCGCGCGCGCGCGCCGTCAGCGCCCCGACGGCGAGCACGTCGTTGGCGCCGCACGCGAGCAGCGTGTCGCGGTGCGGCACGGCGACGGCGCAGGGCGCGCCGAGCTCGGCGGCGAGCACCTCGAGCAGCCCGGGCAGGAGCAGGCGCGCGGCGTCGAGCCCATCGCCCGTGCGCGCGACCACGAGCGGCCCGCTGGGCGTGTCCGTCCGGGTGAAGCGCG
>CAIUAC010000835.1 GCA_903896985.1 uncultured Sandaracinus sp. | reverse complement strand
TCGTGCAGATCGACGTCGCGCCGCCGACGCTCGACGAGACGATCGCGATCTTGCGCGGCGTCGTCTCGCGCTTCGAGATCGCCCAAGGAGTCCGCATCTCGGACCCGGCGCTCGTCGCCGCGGCGACCTTCGCGCGCCGCTATGTGCCGAGCGTGTCCCTGCCGCGCTCCGCGATCGACCTCGTCGACGAGGCCGCGGCGAGCGTGCGCGTCGAGAACGACAGCGTGCCCGCCGCGCTCGATCGCGTGATCCGGCGCATCGAGACGGTGCGCGTGCAGCTCGTCTCGCTCGACGACGACCTCGACGACGCGAGCCTGCGCGCGAAGGCGAAGCTGACCGCCGAGCTAGCGGACCTCGAGCCGCGCGCGAACGAGATGCAGGCGAGCTGGCAGGCGGAGCTCGCGTCGATCGGCGCGCTGCGGAGCGTCAAAGAGGAGCTCGCCGCGGCGCAGCGCGAGGAGGCGGGCGCGCGCGGGGCGGGCAACGCAGAGCGCGCGGATGGCTTCCGCTTCGGGACGATCCCGCTGCTCGAGAAGAAGCTCGCCGCCGTCGTCAGGCGGCTCGAGGAGGCCGGTCCGGTGCTCGTGCGCGACGTCGTCACCGACCAGGACATCGCGGCCGTCGTCAGCACTTGGACCGGCGTGCAGGTCGCCAAGATGCTCGAGGGCGAGGCGGACAAGCTGCTGCACATGGAGGAGCGCCTCGCGCAGCGCGTGATCGGGCAGGACGTCGCCGTGCAGGCGGTGTCGAAGGCCGTGCGGCGCGGGCGCGTCGGGCTCCGCGATCCGAAGAAGCCGATCGGCTCGTTCCTCTTCCTCGGGCCGACGGGCGTCGGCAAGACCGAGGCGGCGAAGGCGCTCGCGGAGTTCCTCTTCGACGACGAGACGGCGATGACGCGCCTCGACATGAGCGAATTCATGGAGAAGCACACCGTCGCGCGCCTGCTCGGCTCGCCGCCGGGCTACGTCGACAGCGAGGAGGGCGGCTTCTTGACGGAGGCGGTGCGCCGCCGCCCGTACAGCGTCGTGCTCTTCGATGAGCTCGAGAAGGCGCACCCCGACGTCTTCAACATCCTCTTGCAGGTGCTCGACGACGGGCGGCTCACGGACTCGCGCGGCAACCTCGCGACCTTCAGCGAGACCGTGATCATCATGACGAGCAACCTCGGCGGGCACCTGATCCTCGAGCACGAGGGCGACGCCGAGTCGCTGCGCGAGAAGATGAACGCGAGCCTGCGCGCGAGCTTCCGCCCGGAGTTCGTCAACCGCATCGACGACGTCGTGATCTTCGATCGCCTGTCGAAGAAGGACCTGCGCGGCATCGCGGAGATCCAGCTGCGCGGGCTCGGCAAGCTGCTCGCGGAGCGTCGGCTCCAGCTCGAGGTGAGCGAGGCGGCGAAGGATCGACTGACCGACCTCGGCTACGAGCCAGCGTTCGGCGCGCGCCCGCTCAAGCGCGTGATCCTGAAGGCGCTGCAGGATCCGCTCGCAGAGGAGGTCCTGCGCGGAGGCTACGGGCCGGGCGACACGGTGCTCGTCGACGTCGACGCCGACGCGAAGTTCGTGTTCTCGAAGAAGTAGCGCCGCGCGTCAGCGCCGCTCGCCGCGCCGCTCGCTGCGGCGCTTGTGTCGGTCGCGGAGGCGCGCGGCGAACTCCTCGATGCGGCGCTGCGTCTCCTCCGCGAGGCTGTTGTCCTCGGGGTTCCACACGCGCACGAGGTTCACCGTCAGCACGACGTTCGCGAGGCTCATCGCGAGGTGCACCGCGCGCGGCTGCCAGGCGGCGACGAGGAACGCGACGAGAAAGCCGCCCGCCGCCGGCGCGATGCGCGACTCGAGCATCACCGCGACGTTCGCCGCCATCACGAACCACAGAAACAGCAGCGCGACCTGAAACTGCACGATCTCGAAGTCGAGCAACGTCGCGCCCGCGGCGAACACGAGCTGCGCGATGAAGAGCAGCAGCACCGTGCGGCTCATGCGGCGGTTGAACGCGGTCTTGGTCAGCGTGTCGCGCGCCCAGAAGCCGATGCCGCCGAGGATGACGAGGAAGGCGAGCGACCAATAGACCCAGCGCTGGATCGTCGGATGATCGCTGACGACGCTGCTGACCAAGGGCACGGTCGACCACACGGCGCCGAGCCCGAGCGCGAGCACCGTGCGCGTTCGCCGGCCGACCTCGGGCAGGAAGTCCTGCGCGGCGCGGGCGAGCTTGGCGCGCTCGAGCTCGTGCCGTTTTTTGGCCTCGGTGACCCGCGCGACGAGGTCCGCGGGCGGACGGTCGAGCTCTGCGAGCAGCGCCGCAGCCGCGCGCGCGTCGTCGTCATCGAGCTCGTGCTCGACGAGCAGGAGCGTCGCCTCGCGCAGCCCCGCGCTCGCGAGCTCGTTCTCGCGCCAGGTCCGGAGCGCCTGCTGAAAGCCGAAGCGCGCCGCGCCGAACAGGTTGTAGAGCGTGTCGCGATCGATCGTCTCCGCCGGTCGCTCGAGCTCGACGCGCAGCTCGTCGAGGCGCTGCGTCGCGTCGCTCGCGAGCTGCATCGAGCCGCGGTGTTGCAGGTAGCCGTGCACCGCGAGGCGCAGCTGCTCGGCGTTCTCGAAGCGCGCGTCGGGGTCGGCGTCGAGCGCGCGCTGACAGATGCGCACGAGCTCCGCGGGCGCGAGGTCCGGGAACGCGGGCTTCGAGAGCGCGATCGAGCGCAGCAGCGCCATCAGCGTCGGCCCCTCGTGCGGCGGGTGCCCGCAGAGGATCTCGTAGAGGAGCGCGCCGAGGAGGTACACATCGGTCCGCTCGCTCAGAGGCGGCCCCGCGCCGAGCATCTCGGGGGCCATGTACGCGGGCGTCCCGGCCATCTCGCGCGCGTCCGCGGCGAGCGGGAGCCGCCCGCTGCCGTCGTCGATGAGCGACACGGCGATGCCCCAGTCGAGCACGTAGACCTCGCCGAAGGAGCCGATCATCACGTTCTCGGGCTTCAGGTCGCGGTGCACGATCCCGCGGCTGTGCGCGAAGTGCACCGCCTGCGCGATCTGCTCGAAGATCGAGAGGTTCCACTCGAGCAGCGCGCGTCCGCCGAAGCGCTCGCCGACGCGCCTCTCGTCGCCGATCAGCGCCGCCCACTCGACGCCCTCGATGCGCTTGAGGACCAGCCGCGGCCCGCCGTGCTCGTCGACGCCGAGGTCGTAGACCGGCACGACGTTCGGGTGCTCGAGCGTGCCGGTGATCCACGCCTCGCGCAGCAGCTTGAGCGTCATGCGCTGCGTGCGCGCCTCCTCCTTCAGCGACTTGACCGCGACCTTGCGGCCGAGCGCGACCTGCGTCGCGAGCCGCACGATGCCCATGCCGCCCTCGCCGAGCGTGCGCTCGAGCTGGAGGCCGCCCGCGCCGCCGAGCGAGACGCGCGTGAGGACCTCCATCGCGCGCTTCTCGTTCTCGTCGGCGGTGGACGTGCGCGGCTCGATCGTCGCGCGCGGGTTCTGTTGGATGGTGTCCGCGAGCGGTCCGAAGCGGTCGAGCGTCGCGTGCAGCGCTTCTTCATCGAGGAGCATCTGCGCCCGAGCGTACGCGGCCGGTGCCTGGGCGCGCCAGCCAAGCCCCGCGCGCTTGCGTTGTGCGCCTCGCCTGGCAACGCTGCCTCCCCATGACTCACCTCGCTGTCCTCGGTACGGGCCTCCTCGGTACGGGTTTCGTCGAATCGCTCCTCGCGCGGGGCCTGCCGGTCGTCGCGTGGAATCGCACGGCCGCGAAGGCCGCACCCCTCGCGGCGAAGGGCGCGCGCCTCGCGACGAGCGCCGCCGACGCCGTGCGCGGCGCCTCCCGCGTGCACCTCGTGCTCACCGACGACGACGCCGTCGACGCCGTGCTCGCGGCGATCGGCCCCGCTCTCGCGCCCGGAGTCTGCGTCCTCGACCACACCACGACGCTGCCCGCGCGCACCGCCGAGCGCGCGGCGCGGCTCGCGCAGGCGGGCGTCACCTTCCTGCACGCGCCCGTGTTCATGTCGCCGGGTGCGGCGCGCACGGCCAAGGGGATCATGATGGTCGCGGGCCCGACGGCGCTGTTCGAGGCGGTCAAGCAGGACCTCGCGCCCATGACCGGCGACCTCTGGCACGTCGGTGAGCGCGCGGACCTCGCGGCCGCGTACAAGCTCTTCGGCAACGCGATGATCCTGTCGATGATCGGGGCGCTCGCCGACATCATGCAGATGGCCGATCAGCTGCACGTGCCGCGCGGCGACGCGAGCGCGCTCTTTCAGCGCTTTCAGGTCGGTGGGGTCGTGCAGCTGCGCGGGCCGAAGATGGCCGCGCTCGACTTCAGCCCCTCGTTCGCGCTCGACGTCGCGCGCAAGGACGTGCGGCTGATGCTGGAGTCCCTCGGTGAAGCGCCGCCCGCCGTGCTCGCCGGCCTCGCGGAGCGCATGGACGCGCTGATCGCCGCGGGTCGCGGGGCGGAGGACTTCAGCGTGCTCGCGGCGCGCGACGCGTGAGCGCCGAGGTCGCGCAGCCTGAGCGGAGCGGCCGGGGCAGCGCCTGGGCGCTCGGCGGGTTGCTGGCGCTCGTGCTCGGCTGCTGCGTCGCGGGCGGCCTCGTCGCCGTACTGCGTGAGGGCGGCAAGTCGGGCGAGGTCGCTGTGGCAGGCAGCGCCGCCGACGGTGCGCGCGAAGAGCCCGCGAGCGTCGATGGCCCGTTTCACTACGCCGCCGTCAGGCGCACGCGCGAGGCGGCGCCCGCGGTCAGCGACGTCGTGCTGCGCGTGACTCCGACCGAGCGCGCGCCTGACCCGGCAGCGCAGCCGCCGCCGAGCGACGACTCCTCCGGCGCGCTCGCCAGCCTGCCCCCAACGGCGCCCCCCGCGCCCGAGCCCGTCGAGCCCGTGCCTCCCGCCATCGAGTCACGCTTGCGCGCGCTCGGCTTGCTCGGCACGCCGAGGCCGAACGGCCCCGTCGCGCAGACCGCGCTCGACCTGCTCGAGCAGAGCGGGCGAGCGCTCCGCTTCGCGCGCGTCGGAGTGCCGTACGCCCAGACCGCGGCCGCCCTCGCGGCGCTCGCGACCCCCGTGCTCGACGACGTCCTCTTCCGCGCCGACACGGCTGGCAAAGACGCGACGGGGCAGGGCGGCGAGCCCGACCGCCTCATCGCCTGGTCGCGCGGCGAGCGCTTCGCGGTGACGACCGATCCGTCGCTCGACTGGGAGAACCTCGAGGGCCTCGTCGGCCTGCTGAACGTCCTCGCGCGCTCGCGGCAGAGCAGCGTGCGCTTCGTGCTGAACGACCCCGACGGCACCGCCGAGGTCGTCGTCGGCCTCGAGCGCAGCCTCCGCGCCGCCGTCGCCGAGGGCCTGATCGAGCTGCGGGTCGACCCCGTCGCGCCTCGAGAAGCGCCGGCGGAGCAGCTGCTGAGAGCGCTGCGGGGGGAGGCGGGGGAGTAGGGGGGAGGCGGTGGCGGGGTGGGTGCGGCGCCTCCGGCTGGACTCCTGCGGGCGCAGGAATGTTGCCGACGCGGTGGTTACGGTGCTCAATCGAAGGAACGCGCGTGAAGTCTTCTTGCGCGAGGAAGGCCGAGCTTTCGATGCGATCTCCCCTGGTCCCTGGTGCGAACCCGTGAAGGCCGTGATCCTCGCCGGTGGACTCGGGACGCGCATCTCCGAGGAGACACACCTCAAGCCCAAGCCCATGGTCGACATCGGGGGAAGGCCGATCCTCTGGCACATCATGAAGTCGTACTCCGCTCACGGCGTCAACGACTTCGTCATCTGCTGCGGCTATCGCGGCTATCTCATCAAGGAGTACTTCGCGAACTACTTCCTACATATGTCGGACGTCACCTTCGACATGCAGCGCAACGCGATGGAGGTCCATCAGCAGCACGCCGAGCCGTGGCGCGTCACGCTCGTGGACACGGGCGAGGAGACCATGACGGGCGGTCGCCTGCGGCGCGTCGCCCGCTACGTCGCAGAGGAGGAGGCGTTCTGCTTCACCTACGGTGACGGTCTCTCCGACGTGAACCTCGGCGCGGAGATCGCCTTCCATCGCGCGCACGGCAAGCTGGCGACGGTGGTCG